>CAZMAZ010000053.1:0-9983 GCA_964564255.1 uncultured Clostridium sp.
AAAAGACCGCTTTGCTTCATGCACATTTATTACACCTATACCGGAGGATTCAACATGTTTGAAACAGTCAAAAATCTGCTTGTCGAGGAATTGCAGGTCAACGCAGACGATGTCACACCGTCCGCTGAACTTTCCAATGATTTGGGCATTAATTCCATCGAGCTTGCCGATCTTGTAATGCTGTGCGAAGAAAAATTCAATCTGGCAATCAGCGACGACGATGTTCATCAATTTGTAACCGTTGGTGACGTGGTTTCCTACCTGGAAAAGAATGCAGAATGATTTTTCTTGCCATCAAAAAATGACAGCCGTATACTCCGGCGCGGAGGATCGGCTGCCATTTTTTGTTCCCCATTTTGGATTTGTTTTTTTTCTTTTCATTTCTTCTTTTGCCGATTTTTCTCGCTCTGTTTACAAACAATCTCATTGCAAATAATTTCACGGTGTGAAAGCAAGAGAATCGGAAGGTTTATCAGTGTCATTCCCGCAAGCGCAAAATCCGCCAAAAACCAAACGGCGTCCGGTGCACCGATTGCGCCCCAGAAAGCACACAGTGCATATAAGATAATGTAGATACATTTACGCCGATTTCCTTTCCTTGCGGCTGTGAGAGGTCGCAAACATTGTAAGCCGTAATGTCCCCAGCAAATCAATGTTGAGGTACCGAATAAAACAACGGCTACAGTCAGAAACCAACCTGCAAAGTCTCCCAAAATCGAAGTATATGCATATACCGTCAGCATCATAGGATTATCGGCATATAAAGCAACGGCATCCGGTTCTGCCAGAATAACCAATGCGGTCACAGTACAAAGCAAAACGGTATCCACCATCACTTCGAAGATTCCCCACAAGCCCTGCTTGGAAGGCGTCTCCGTATTCGCAGCCGCGTGTGCCAAGGGCGCCGTCCCGCACCCCGCTTCATTGGAAAGAAGTCCTCGCATCATCCCGTAATGCACAGCGCCACCCAAAAAGAAAGGAACGCCGTCAGCCGAAACAAAGGCGTCATGCAAAATAAGGCGAAAAACCTCCCCCATCCGTTCCGCACGGCAAAAAATCGCGACAAGCGATAAAAGAAAAAAAGCAACCGTCATAAACGGGACTGTCTTTTCGGTAAGGGACGAAACCGTTTGTGCACCGCGTCCAACAAAAAGCAAGCCGAATATTGCCAAAACTGTTCCGGTACAGACAAGCGGAACACCGACGACCCCCTCCATTGCGTGAGAAACCGCATTGACTTGAATAACGCAACCCATAGTAAACGAATTCAAGAGGCAAAAAAGCGTAAAAAGGACAGAACAAATCACAGCAGTACGCCAAAATCCCTTTTTTTGCAAAATATCATATATGTAATACATAGCCCCGCCGTAATGTTGCCCATTGCGATCGGTTCTTCGATGGCGTACTGCCAGTACAATTTCCGCATATTTCAAAATTGCCGCCGCAATCGCGCCGGCTACCATCCAAAAGACAGCTCCCGCACCGCCCATAACAATTGCCGACGCAACACCGACAATGTTACCGACCCCCAATGTTCCCGCAAGCGCCAGCGTCGTTGCGCGAAACGGAGAAATCCCTTCTTTTTTTCGATTGCCAAACAACGCCTTTACGGTTTGTATCGGGTGCAAAATATAAAACCAGCGCATTCGACAAAGAAAAAACAGGCTAACACCAAACAATGCAACAGGTAATAAAACACCGCAAACCGCTTCATCAAACCACTTTCCCATCTCTGTCCCTCCCTTTCTGTTCATCCTATGCGAAAAGAATCGCTATTTTTCCGCATTTTTAGCACACAACGCCCTTTTCAAGCAGTTTAATTGTTAACATTCTGTGAATTATTGCATTTAGGGGTTGATTTTTCCGAAATATGGTGTAAAATATGTATCATAGGTTAGCACTTTGGTTGTCAGAGTGCTAACCCATCCAAACAGATTTCAATTATTTCATAATGAATAAGGAGGAACCAATATGACACTCAAACCTTTATCCAATCGTGTTGTCATCAAGTTCATTGAAGCAGAGGAAAAAACAAAAGCGGGCATTATCCTGACCGCTTCCGCACAGGAAAAGCCGCAAATTGCGGAAGTTATCGCAGTTGGTCCCGGCAAGCCTACCGACGACGGTAATTTCACCAAGATGTCGGTCGCTGTCGGCAACAAGGTAATCGCAAGCAAATATGCGGGAACCAACGTCAAGTTGGACGGAACCGAATATGTCATTCTGTCCGAGGATGACATTTTGGCAATTGTTGATTAAAAAAATCAAAGAACAAAAACAGGAGGATTCAGATTATGGCAAAAGATTTACTTTACGGAATTGAAGCTCGCAACGCTCTCCAGAGAGGCGTTGACAAACTGGCTGATACAGTCAAAATCACACTCGGTCCCAAGGGACGCAATGTGGTTCTCGATAAAAAGTACGGCTCTCCGCTGATCACCAATGACGGCGTTACCATCGCCAAAGAAATCGAACTGGAAGATGCCGCCGAAAACATGGGTGCACAACTTGTAAAAGAGGTTGCAACCAAAACAAACGATGCGGCAGGTGACGGAACAACAACCGCTACCCTGCTGGCTCAGGCATTCATTCGCGAAGGCATGAAGAATGTTGCGGCAGGCGCAAATCCGATGGTTTTGCGCAAGGGCATTTCCAAAGCGGTTGATGCGGCGGTTGATGCACTGGTTGCCAACTCCAAAAAGGTGAACGGCAAAGAAGATATTGCTCGCGTCGGAACCATTTCTGCCGGCGATGAAGTTATCGGTACGCTGATTGCAGACGCTATGGAAAAAGTAACCGCCGACGGCGTGATTACGGTTGAAGAATCCAAGAGTGCAAAAACCGAATGCGAGGTCGTCGAAGGCATGCAATTTGACCGCGGATACCTGTCTCCCTACATGGTAACCGATGCGGACAAGATGGAAGCCGTTATGGATGACGCGCTGATTTTGATTACCGATAAAAAGATTTCCAACATTCAGGAAATTCTTGAATTGCTCAACCAGATTGTACAATCCGGCAGAAAGCTGGTCATTATTGCCGAGGATGTTGAAGGAGAAGCATTGACCACTTTGGTTTTGAACAAACTGCGCGGTACCTTTAACTGTGTCGCGGTTAAGGCGCCCGGATTCGGAGACAGACGCAAGGATATGTTGCGTGACATTGCTATTTTGACCGGTGGCGAAGTCATTTCCTCCGAGCTCGGTTTGGAACTCAAGGATGCTACGTTGGATCAGCTCGGCAGAGCACGTCAGGTTAAGATTACCAAAGAAAATACCATCATTGTCGGCGGTGCGGGAGATGCGAACGAAATCAGCGCTCGTATCAATCAAATTCGTGCGGCAATTGAAACCACGACTTCCGATTTCGACCGTGAAAAGCTGCAGGAACGCTTGGCAAAACTTGCCGGCGGTGTAGCCGTCATTAAGGTTGGTGCCGCAACAGAGGCGGAAATGAAAGAAAAGAAGCTTCGCATTGAAGATGCTTTGAACGCAACACGCGCAGCCGTGGAAGAAGGCATTGTTGCCGGCGGTGGAACTGCATATCTGAATGTCATCGGCGCAGTTGCAAACCTTCTCGATTCTGTAGACGGAGACGAAAAGACCGGTGTTCGTATTGTCTTGAAGGCATTGGAAGAGCCCGTCCGTCAAATCGCCGTAAATGCAGGATTCGACGGTGGTGTCGTCGTTGACAAAATCCTTTCTTCCGGAAAAATCGGATACGGCTTTGATGCTTATAATGAAGTATACACCGATATGGTTTCTGCCGGCATTGTGGACCCGACCAAGGTTACGCGTTGCGCTCTGCAGAATGCCGCTTCCATTGCTTCGGTTGTGCTCACGACCGAATCCGTGGTTGCGAACAAACCCGAGCCCGAGCCTGCAGCTCCCGCCGGCAATCCCGGTATGGGCGGCATGGGCGGTATGTACTGATTTTAAGGAACCGTTGATTTATTCGGCGGTACATCTTGCGTTTTTCGCAATTGCAGGCAAAAAAATCTGTACCGAATCTGTACCACCTCATTAAATCAGTGCTCCCTTAATATCCATGTTTCCAATTATAAAAAAGGCTGTCTATTAGCTCAATGCTCGTAAGACAGTAAAAAATGAATTTTGCAAAACAGGCATGATTTCGGTCATGCCTGTTCTGCTTTTATCTGCGGTTTACGGTGTATGCACCGATATAATCTACCGCATAAAGCAAGGTTTCCTTGCCGTTATGCTCCCATACGCAATTTATCGTCATGACATTCGCCTCTCAATAATCAAATTCATGTTCACCGACCGCAATCGTCTGTGTCAGCTTTTCGTCTTTATACGGTTTGCGAATCTCAATTAAATTCAAAACCGTATAACCACGCTTGCGCAGAAATTCGATCATGCGGTGATTGTTGGGGTGAACGTAGTTGTAAACGGTATCATCCCCATAAAAAGCAGCGATTTCCTCTGCTTTGCTGTGCAGAGCAGTAGCAACACCTTGACGGCGGTATTCTTCTTTGACAAAGATAGATTCCACCCACACAACCTCGCTGTCAACTCGGCAAACCACATAGCCTGCGTATTCGTCATTCACAAGTGCGGCATACACCGGGAAGTTGGCGGAAAGATATTCTTCCATTTCTTCTCGTCCTGCTTCCATGTTCGGCTTTGATGTAATACCTTTATAGGAACGCAGCTCTACACGAAACAGAGCGACCATTTCCGCAAGTGCGTTATTTACTTGCTTGATTTCTAATATTTCCATGTGAATTCCCTCCTGCGGTTGCATACAAAATCCCGCCCGTCCCGATGTGTTTGTGATTGGAACGGGCAGGACACCTTGCGATTTCGTTTATTTTTCGTCAAATACGTTCAAGCATTGCTTTGAGATTTTTAAAGCCGGTTTCGATGCCGTAAATGCAATCTTCCGAGCCTTCAAACTCAATTGAACAATAGCCGTCATATCCTGCACGCTTGAGCACACGCAGGCATTGTTCGACATTTACGTCTCCCTCTCCGATAATGGCACCTTTGAAATAATGACATCCGCGTGTTTGTCCGTATCCCGGGCGCGGTTCGCTCGCCTTGTACATATCCTTTGCATGAACATGCACTGCGTAAGGTGCCACGCGAGAAACTGCCGTGACATTATCTTCATCCGCGCACACAAAATTGCCGACATCGACAAGCAAGCCAAAATTATCGTGCGCAACCGCATTGAAAAGCTGCTCGACGCGAATGCTATCCTGCGCGACATATCCGTGATTTTCGACGCAGGTGCGAATTCCCAGCGATGCTGCGTATTCGGTCACACGACGTGCGTTTTCCGCAATGGTGGGTAGCATCAGCCCGAAGCTGCGGGCATTTCCCTGCTTTCCGACCGCATAGCAGGCATCGTGACGCATTACCCCACATCCGAGGATGTGCGCAATATCCACTTGACGGCACAGACGTTCCACCTCGGCATCGGATGCTTGCAAGGTCGGCTGATACAGGCATGCACCAATGGTATATGCATTGATGGTCATTCCGTATCTGTCGGCTTTTTCCCGCAGCTTTTGGGCAAATGCCGCTCGCATTTCCCATGTTTCCCCGGGCATATCCAAAAATTCAATTGCATCAAATCCCATCTCATGTGCACGATCTATCGTATCCTCCAGTGCCATTTTTCCACTGTTTACATATTGATAAAAAGAATATGCGCTTACCGAAATTTTCATTTCTTCGCCTCCGTTTTTTATAATTTTGGAAATTTTCTATCGCATGATACGGCGCAAATGCTCCGCCGCTTTCAAAATATCGCCATCCGGATTTTCACCGCATTCCCGTTCAATGGTCAAAAAGCCGCGATAGCCGATGGCGTCCAATGCCGGCAAATAGGTTTCAAATCGCACATCGCCTTCTCCGAGCGGCACTTCCCGAAAATACTCCACACCCTCAAATTCCTGCGGAACGGGATGCACGACACCGTAAATATATTCCGGATTGCCGCGCCTGAGCATCACGCCGTCTTTGGCATGGGTATGGACAATATACTCCCCAAGATTGTGCACTGCTTCGACCGGATCATCTCCGACCACCATCACAAGATTAGCCGGGTCAAGATTGACTCCTACCCCGCGAGAGCCGAGTGAATCCAAAAATGTACGCAAAACAGCGGACGGCTCCGGTCCCGTTTCAATGGCAAAATGGGCGCCCATACTGTCTGCAAAGGTTGCCAATTCATAACATGCCTGCTGCATAACCGCGTATCGCGGATGATGCGGATCGGTCGGTACTACGCCGATATGCGTGGTCACCACGTTGGTTTCAAGCTCCAGGGCAAGTTCCAAAATGCGCTTTGATTTTTCTATCAAAGCCGGATTCTTATCGGGATCTCCGTATCCCATGCCGAGGTCCCCGCAAATTGCAGAAAACACCAATCCGTTTGATTTGACCATATCCAGAAGTGTACGTCGGTCTTCCCGTTTCATATTTTCCGGCGCATGCTCCCCGTAAGTGCAATACATTTGCAATCCGTTTGCACCAAGAGCCGCCGCTTTTTGAATTGCGGATCGGGTATCGGTCCGAAAGGATTCCAAAATAACACCGATTGGAAATTGATACATTTTATTTTCCTCCGTTCTGCTTTCTTCCTTCATTTCCATTATACAGGAGCACATATAATTTGTCAAGTGGTTCTCCTTTTTTATTTTCGTCTTTTTCAAATTTCCGACTCTTTAATCAGGAGGTACTTCGCGTTTTTCGGCAAGAAGAAGGAGAAAAAAGATGTGCCGAAGCTGTGCCGCCGAATAAATCAGCGGTTCCCTAATCAAATCCGCCAATTTGTCTGTCTGCAAGCGCATAAAAAACAGGGTAAAACGGTTGACAAGTCAAAAAAAATATGTTACAATATGAGCAAATGAAATGATTATCCGAAAGGGGCGTGAAACATTGCTCAAAAAAACAACCCTACAGGAAAAATTCCGTGAATCTCTTTCTTCGGTTTTGCCCGTATCTTTAATCGTCCTTGTGCTGTGCTTTACATATGTGGGCATCTCCAGCGGAATGTTCCTGTCCTTTATGATCGGAACACTGATGCTGATTGTCGGCATGACGTTGTTCAACATCGGTGCGGACTCTTCTATGTCCGCCATGGGTGAATATGTCGGTGCACAAATCACCCACACCAAAAAACTTTGGATCATCCTCCCCGTTTCTTTCTTGGTCGGGGTGATGATTACGGTATCCGAGCCTGACTTGCAGGTGCTTGCCGGGTATGTCACCTCCATCGACAAAATGTTGCTGATTTGGGGCGTCGGCATCGGCGTTGGCATTTTCCTTGCCATTGCCATGCTTCGTATCTTTTTCGGCATCAAATTGCAATATCTGCTTTGGGGATTTTACATCCTTTTGTTCGCGCTCGCGGCGTTTGTTCCCGCGGATTTTTGGGCTGTCGCGTTTGACTCCGGCGGTGTTACAACCGGTCCGATGACAGTTCCCTTTATTATGGCGCTCGGCGTCGGCGTTTCCTCTATCCGTTCGGATAAAGGCGCGGATTCCGACAGCTTCGGTCTGGTCTCGCTTTGCTCAATCGGTCCGATTGCCGCTGTTTTGATTCTGGGACTTTTCTCGGGCGGCACACCGCAACCGCCCACTGCCAGTGCCCTTCCCCCGAGTTCCACAACCGAGCTTTCCCTGTTCTATCTCAATGCACTGCCCGGATATTTGAAGGAAGTGATTATTTCGGTTGCCCCGATTGTGGTTTTCTTCTTGATTTTCACCTTTATTACACGTCGCCATGCGCCAATCAAACTGGGGCGCATCTTGATAGGGGCTTTGTACACCACGGTCGGACTGATTATTTTCCTGACCGGTGCCAATGTCGGCTTTGCCCCTCTGGGGCGTGAGCTGGGACGTGTCATGGCAAGCAATGAATCCGCAAAATGGATTATTGTCCCCATTGGCATGCTGATTGGTTTCTTTGTGGTAAAAGCGGAGCCTGCCGTTCATGTTTTGACCAAGCAGGTTAACACCATCACTTCGGGCGCTGTCAGCGAAACCGCCATTTGCAATACCCTTTGCATCAGTGTTGCCATTTCGGTCGGATTGTCCTTTTTGCGCGTTTTAACCGGTATCTCCATCCTGTATTTGCTGATTCCCGGCTATGCCATTGCACTGCTTCTGTCCTTCTTTGTTCCCGACATTTTTGTTTCCATTGCATTTGACTCCGGCGGTGTTGCCTCGGGTCCCATGACTGCCGCTTTTCTGTTGCCGCTCGCTATCGGTGCCTGTGAGGCGGTTGGCGGCAATATTGCAACCGACGCATTCGGTACCGTTGCAATGGTTGCCATGACGCCGCTTATTGCCATTCAAGTCCTCGGCGGTATTTCGGAATTGCGGAAACGGCAGATCGAACGCGAAACAGCCACTGCCGCTGCCCGTGTTCGTGAGACCGTTATTCGTCTTTGAGTCTTGACGTATACGAACAAAAGACAGGAGGAGAACCAACATGAAAGAACTGAATTGCTTCCTTTGCATCATTCGCAGGAAGGAAACCGACGAATTTCTTCGCTTTTTTGAAAAGAACGGCATTCAAACGGTTTTGACCGCCAACTGTGAAGGAACCGCTCAAAGTAAAACTCTTGATTTGCTGGGCGTGGAGGAGGTTGAAAAAACACTGCTTCTTTGCGTACTGCGACAAGAAAAATTAAAAACTGTAATCCGTCATCTGTCAACGGATATGCAGATTGATCTGCCCGGCAGAGGGGTCGGGCTTGCTTTACCGATTGACAGCGTGGGCGGTGAGAGCACACTCGAACGCTTGACAGAGGGTGCGCCGCTGAAAGAACGGGAGGAAACCTTGATGGATACCAAATACAGATTACTGATTGCCATTGCAGAAAAAGGAAATGCGGATACGGTCATGGATGTGGCACGTGCCGCAGGCGCCGGCGGCGGGACGGTGGTGCGCGCAAAAGGCACACGTCCGCGCAAGGCGGCGGGCTTTTTCAAGGTTTCCATTGCCGACGAAAAAGAAACCATTCTGATTGTAGCGGATAACCGTCATGCAGATGATATTATGCAAGCAATCATGGACAAAGCGGGGACACATACCCCCGCAAAAGCGATTGTCTTTTCTATTCCGGTTACCGCGACTGCGGGATTCCGTTTGGTTGAAGAGGCGGAGGAAGAGGAGCTCGAAGAGGCTGCTCTCTTGACACACAAATAATCAAGTTGATAACAGATGCCCCGCCCACCCGAGAAAAACGGGTGGGCGGGGTTGTTGTTTGTAAAAAAGTTATTTGGAGAGGTCACCGTTCGATGTAATAAACGACATAAGAGCCTGTGTCGGAATTCCAATTGTTACCTTTAGAAACCGCTTCCCATTGTGCTGTCGTCCCGGAAAATTGAATGCTTTTAAGAGAAGTACAACTGAGGAACGCTCCATTGCCAACGCTTGTCACGCTCCCTGGTATTATAATGCCTGTAAGATTACCACATCCAGCAAACATCCGGTCACTAATACTCGTCACGCTGTTTGGAATTGTGATGCCTGTAAGATTACTGCATTCAGAGAACGCAGAACTACCAATGCTTGTCACGCCGTCCGGGATTTTGATGCTTGTAAGGCTATTGCATCCGTAAAACGCACCCTCACCAATGCTTGTCACACTGTCCGGGATCGTAATGCTTTTAAGACCACTGCATTCATAGAATGCACCAGCGCCAATGCTTGTCACACTTCCGTCTGTCGGAATAATACTATTTTGGAACCCGGCAATCAATTCTTTGTCTGCAGTGTGAATCAAACAATTCCCATTTGCATGATATTCCACATTCCCTTCTGCAACAATAACAGTTTCAAGACCATCGCATCCAGCAAATGCAGCTATACCAATGCTCGTCACCTTTTTCGGAACGGTGATAGTTGTAAGGCTTCTGCATCCGGAAAACGCATAACCGCCAATGCTTGTCACACTGTTCGGAATTATGATACTTGCAAGGCTGCTACATCCGGAGAAC
>CAZMAZ010000053.1:10083-11168 GCA_964564255.1 uncultured Clostridium sp.
ACCAATGCTTGTAACACTGTCTGGAATTATGATGCTTGCAAGGCTGCTACATCCGCCGAACGCACCATCGGTAATACATCTTGTCCCATCTTTGATCGCATAACTATCTGAAATGCTGTTTTTTGCACCGATTAAACATTTCCCGATATACAAAACGCCGTCTATCCAATTGGCGTCGTCATTGTAATATACCGTGCCGCAGAACGCAGCCCAGCCAATGCTTGTCACACTGTCCGGAATCGTGATACTTGCAAGGTTGTTGCATTCGTTAAATGCGTACTCGCCAATACTTATTACACTATCCGGAATCGTAAGGTTTGTAAAATTATTACATCCAAAAAACGCACAATTTCCAATATTTGTGACGCTATTCGGAATCATAATATCGGCAAGACTATTACATCCCCAAAACGCACCTACATCAATATTCGTCACATTATCGGGAATCGTTATGGATGTCAAAGATTCACAACACGAAAAAGCAGCATATCCGATTCTTGTTACGCTACCATCATCCGGAATAACACTTGTTTGGCATCCCGAAATTAAGGTGTTTGTTGCCGTTTCAATCAAGCAATTGTTTTTACTATGATAAACCGGATTTCCTTCCGCAACTGTTATTGCAGTCAAAGATTTGCACTGGGAAAACAAAGAAAGGTTTATTTCTTCCTCCCCGACAATATACGTTTTTGTCAATTTCACGTAAAAGTTTGTGCTTTCCTCGTAAAGTTTTGTCACCGTATTCGGAATTGTGATTGCGGTAATAAAATCGCAATCAACAAATGCATCGGTTTGAATTCCCGTAACCGGTTTCCCGTCATGCTCGCTCGGAAAAACAAGATTTGCGTCCGTGCAACTGCCAATACCAATCACGGAATAGCTCTCACCATCCTCGTTTAATTCGTATTCCAAGCCTTCGCTTGCCTTTGCGTCTGCCGCCGTCTCTTCGCTGTTTGTGCTATCATCGGTATTCGGTTCCTTCTTTTCGGACTTTTCGCATCCCGCCACGGTAAGCAAAAGCCCACAAAGTAGGACTGCCGAGAGGATAAGTAAAATCAATCGTTTCATGGTTGTTTCCTTTCTTT
>CAZMAZ010000054.1:0-7277 GCA_964564255.1 uncultured Clostridium sp.
CTCTCTGTCGGTGCGGCAGGAATCGTTTTGCGCAAGAAAAAGGAAAACTGATTTAACTGATTTAACTGATTTAAAAGTAAAAAAGCAAAAACGGGTGCACGGCTTTTCGGAAGCCCGTGCACCCGTTCTCAAATCCCTTTGGGGAAAGAATGGGCGGCTTTTACTCTGTTTTTATCGGTTTTATCGATTTTTTTGTTGAAAAAGCGTAAAAAAGGATATTTGTTCATAAAATTTCTCTTGCACTGTACCGCTATTTGTGGTAAACTGTAAAGGAAGAGTTCCAAACAAGAAATGGATGTGATAGGTTGAAAAAATTGCTTTCCCCCGACTGGTTGTTCGATTCCTACAAGGATATAACGCCGACATTTTTGCAATCGCAGAATATCTGCGCGTTGATTATGGATATTGACAATACGCTGGCGCCTTATGCGCAGGCAGAACCGGATGAAGCACTTCTTGCATGGATTGACAAACTACGCAAAGCGGGAATTCGACTTGCACTGATTTCCAACAACAGTCCGGAACGCGTTCAGCTTTTCAATCGCAAGCTCGCATTGCCGATTTATCCCGATGCGGGGAAGCCGCATCGCAAATATCTGCACCGCGCACTTGACGATTTGAGCACATCCCCCGCCAATGCCGCAGTTTTGGGAGATCAGCTTTTGACCGATGCGTTGGCGGCAAATCGCATGGGAATGCGTGTACTGATTGTAACGCCCATCAAAAATGACGGCGGTCTGTTTTTTAAGTGCAAACGCTTAATCGAACGTCCGATTTTGTTGCGTTACAAACGGAAACACAAAAAGAATACACTGGAAACAACCAACGGGGAGGAATAAAAAATGGAAAATCGCGCGACCTTCGGGCCCGGCGGGAACGGACAATGGTTCTATGCCGAGGGAGGCAAGAGCACTGAGCAAATTCCGGCATGGTTGCAGGAAAAAGGCTTGGATGCTTATGAATATGAGGCGGGACAAGGCGTCAATGCCTCGGAAGCAACCTTGCGCCGTATTGGGATTGCGGCACAAGCACATGGCATTCGTATGTCGATTCATGCACCGTATTTTATTTCCTTATCCGGTGTTGAAGAAGAAAAACGCTTGAAAAGCATTGAATATATTCGAAAATCTCTCTGGGCGGCAGAGCTTTTGGGTGCCGATACCATTGTGATTCACAGCGGAAGTGCGGGAAAAATCACGCGCGAGGAGGCAATGGCGCTGTCTTGTGATACGTTGGCACGTGTTATGGATGCGCTTGGGACGGAATTTGACCGAACGGGAATTCGTCCCGGCATTGAAACTATGGGAAAAATAAACCAGCTGGGCACTCTGGATGAGGTCATTGCGCAATGCCGTGTTGATTCTCGCTTGGTTCCGGTTGTCGATTTCGGACACATGAACGCACGTGCGCAAGGCGGGTTGTTTCCCGACAGGGACAGTTATCGCGCGGTTTTTGATCGCATTGGGCAAGCACTCGGGGACAGCGTGGCATATCACCTGCATTGCCATTTTTCCAAAATCCGTTTTACCGCCGCAGGAGAGCAAAAGCATTTGACATTTGCGGACAATGAATACGGCCCCGCATTTGAACCGTTGATGCAAGCCATTGCCATAGAAGGACTTGCACCGCGTATTATTTGTGAATCCGACGGCACAATGCCGGAGGATGCTTTGGCTATGAAGCAATACTATACTGCATATTTGAATGAAAAGAGGTAATTTGAATGACACACTTGCAAGCATGTAAAGAACAATTAAAGGCAAGGGGCGCCGACGCTCTGATCGTTTCCTCCAAAATCGGGCAACGCTATTTATCCGATTTTAATTATGATGACGGATATGTGCTGGTTACGGTTGACCGCTCGTATCTTTTGACTGATTTTCGGTATATCGAAGCGGCGAACGCGCAGGTGAACCATGCCGATTTCACGGTTGTTGCGCCTAAGGGAGGGCTTATTGCCGAAATAGCCGCACGGCTACGCGAAAACAATGCATCTGTTGTTCTGGTTGAAGAAAAAGAGATGACAATAGCGGAATTTGAAACACTGCAAGAAAATCTTTCCGCCTTTGATTTGAGAATCGGCGGTTCCGCGCTTTTGGAAAAATTGCGTCTTTTCAAGGACGAAACGGAAATTGCGCGTATTCGGAAAGCACAGGCAATCACGGACCAAACCTTTTCTTATATCATTCGCTTTATTAAGCCCGAGATGACCGAACTTGAGGTCGCCTTGGAAATGGAATTTTACATGCGCAAACTCGGCTCCGAAGGGGTTGCATTTGAAACAATTGCTGTTTCCGGCACCAATTCATCGCGCCCGCACGGTGTTCCGCGCAATGTCAAATTGGAAAAGGGCTTTTTCACTATGGATTTTGGCGCGCGCTTTGAAGGGTACGATTCGGACATGACCCGAACGGTCGTGCTCGGACGCGCGGATGCCGAAATGAAGCGGTTATACAACACGGTTCTTGCGGCACAGACTGCCGCCATTGAATCGTTGCATGTCGGTATCGGTTGCCGGGAGGTAGACCGTATTGCTCGCGATTTAATCAACAATGCAGGATATGAGGGCTGTTTCGGCCACAGCCTCGGGCACGGCGTTGGTATGTTTATTCATGAATCCCCGCGTTTTGCGCCGTCGGCGGCTCTTGATCAAACGCTCGCTGTCGGGCATGTCGTTACGGTAGAACCCGGTATATATCTTGCAGGAAAATACGGTTGTCGAATCGAAGACATGATTTATGCACGTCCCGACGGGACAGTCGAAGATTTGACGCATTCTCCCAAAGAGTTAATCGAACTGTTCTGATAAAATTCTGATAGAATATGGACGAACGCGATATTTCTGTTCAGCGGCAAATCTTTACCGTTGATCGCATAGAAGAAGGTTTTTGCATTTGTATCCGAGATGAGGATGAACAGATTTTTACACTCTTGCAGGAAAAACATATTTCGCTGACACCGCAGGAAGTTTTTTCTGCGTGTGTTGACGGTGAAACCTTACGCGATATTTTACCAATGCCGGAGGAAACAATGCGGCGAAAAGCGGAAGCGACAGCGCGATTGGAACGTCTTTTCGGGAAAAGATAAATGCTCCGAATGTGACTTTTCTAATCTAATTTAGCATCACATAGTGTTTTATAAAGGCTTCATAAAGAAAGGATACTTTCGCACAAGCGAAAGTAAAGGACCAAAAACATGTATCTGTATTACGCGGGAAAAGGATTGCAGCAGCTTGCGCAAGCCATGGGCTATGAGGCAGGCAGTGTCGGAATGTCAACCGTATTTACGGTTGGGTTGATTCTCGGCTGTATGGTGATTCCGTATTTGCTCGGCAATTTCAATACCGCTATTATTCTCGGCCGTGCAATCAAGCACGAGGATATTCGTCAATTTGGAAGCGGGAATGCCGGGACTACCAATATGCTCCGCACATACGGTAAGGGCATGGCGATAGCCACCCTGGCGGGGGACTTTCTCAAAGCGGCGCTTGCGGTCCTTTTAGGCGGCTTTCTTGCGGCGGATACGGGCGCCGCATTGGCAGGCTTCTTTGTTATGTTTGGACATATGTTTCCTGTTCTTTTCCGCTTTAAGGGAGGAAAGGGCGTTGCCTGTACTGCCGTTGTTATACTGATGCTGAGTCCGATTACATTTGCCATACTTTTTGTGATTTTTGCCGTTATTGTAATCGGCACAAAGTATATTTCACTTGGGTCGGTTATGTGCCTTTTGCTCTATCCGGTTATTTTAAGCTCGGTTAACAATGTGCTATACGGTTCCATGCTCGGTATGCCCGAGCTAATGTCGGTATTGATGACGATTTTTGTGGTTTTTATGCACCGCGAAAATATCAAACGGCTTCGAGAAGGAACGGAATCCAAAGTTTCCTTTGGAAAAGGCAGCAGGCAAAAGAACGACGGGGAAAATGCACCGAAGAAGAAGGTAATTGTTCACGGCGATCCCGAACGCGACCGTTTTGTCAAATGTGAGGGCTGTGGGGAAATCATTCCGATCGGGCGCAAGATTTGCGTCTATTGTAATACGCCAAACAGTCAATATAGTCCGGATGCGGACCCGACATTGCGGAAAAACAAAAAAGGTGGGAAGAACTCATGATGGAAACCCTTTCCGCCAAGGAGCTTCTCCTTGCACTGATTCAAAAAGCGGTTTCGCAGGAAACACTTTCTCGTCTTACCTTTTCCCGCCCGATTGAAAAAGATACGATTCGTGCCACCGCGCGGCAGGTACGGTTGCCGCAAAATGAGCATATTCTTTTGCATATTGATATATTCAAGAAAGACAATAAAGCCACACAAATGAATCTTGATCCGACAGATGCCAAAGAACTTTTCCGGTTTATCGCGCTTTACGGGCAAATCAATTTGATGACAGGCGCGGGAGATGCGGAATATCGTTGTTCAAAGTCGGGTAATTGTACGGTTATCGGTGGAGAAAAGCTGATGCGAGCATTAAGCACCCAAACGCCGAAACGATTGCCAATCGGGGGAAACAATCGCCAAAAAGCATATATTCTGACCGGGAAAGAACCGTTTCTCAAATTACTCGGTATCAGCGATCAAACCGGCAGAGTGCACGATAAGAAACAAGCAAAATTCCGTCAAATCAACCGCTTTTTAGAGTTGATTCGTGATGTTGAACCCCATCTTCCCGCAGAAGGGACATTGCACATTTGTGACCTTTGTTGCGGTAAAAGTTACCTTTCCTTTGCCGTTTATCACTATTTTGCCGTTCTTCGCGGACGCGAAGTGCGCATGGATGGTGTCGACTTAAAACCGGATGTTATTTCCTATTGCAATCAAACCGCCGAGTCGCTGGGATGGAGCGGCATGCATTTTGCATGGGGCGATGTCAGTCGATGCGAGGTTGAAATGCCGGTGCATATGGTTATTTCTCTCCATGCTTGTGATACGGCGACCGATTTGGTTTTGGAACGGGCAATGCACTGGAAAACCGATGTTATTTTATCTACACCTTGCTGTCACCATGTGTTAAATCATGCGCTGAATTGTCCTTCGCTTGACTTTATTGCGCGGCATTCTATGTTGCGGCAAAAATTTTGTGATGCGGCAACAGATGCTCTGCGTCTGCAATTGATGGAAGCGAACGGTTATACCGTTTCCGCATTGGAATTGATTGATCCGGAAGAAACACCGAAAAATATTCTTCTTCGCGGTATTCGAAAAAAGCAATTTGACCCAACCGGTCCGGATGCGGCACGAATGCTTGCGGAGTATGACCGTTTGTGCGCATTTTTGCTCGGCGAAGAACAAAAAGAACAAACGGAGGATTAAATGGGATTTTTTGCAAAGCTCTTCAAAAGTAAAAACCCGGACAGTAAGCGGTTTCGACGCGAAATGGCGGAACGCATTTGCGGGCATAGAATTCGATATGTCACAGAGAGAATCGATGATGTGGAAACCGTTATCGGAAAGCAAGGCTCTCTTTGCATTAAAGATGATGATTTGTTGGTCTATGCCTCCGCGGATGTACTTTTTCGCTGTCCAATCGATTTGTTGGAGGCATGGGAACTTTTATCCAAAGACGGCGTTGTTTTGACCGGGCCCGATAAAGAGCACGGCGGGATACAGCGCACCGTAACGGCTTTTTATGTTTATTACAGATAAAAGGTTTTCGCTTTGTATTCAATATGCACGAAATGTCGGTGGCAATGTTGCCGAAGTTTGAATCTCGAAAAGATTGCCGAATTTCGAAAAAGACTTGACATTCAATTCTTTTTGTGCTAAAATAATACGGTAAACAGAAACGGAATCCTTCCAAAATCGCTGTCGGGATGTGGCGAAGTTTGGTATCGCGCCTGATTTGGGTTCAGGAGATTTCGCAGGTTCGAATCCTGTCATCCCGATAAAAAATCCCGCGCGGCAAGCGTGGGATTTTTTGCGAAGGAATAAGTAATGGATAGGAGCGAAGAAATAAGGTTTTTTATTATATAAAGTGCCGAAAAGTAATAGGGTTTGTGATATATACCTGATTTTATTTTGTAAAAACGAAATTCACCTAAGGGTTGAGCAAGGTCGTTTAGGCGGTTATTGAACAAACAGACATTCTGTGGTATAATTACATCACAAGACAGGCGCCGTCTTGATTATTTGGAGGTGTACAACCATGAATATTGGAAACAAAATTAAAGAATTACGAAAGCAGAGAGGGATTACACAGGAACAACTCGCTAACAGCATAGGGATCTCGTTCCAAGCCGTAAGCAAATGGGAAAATGGGATTGCTTTGCCCGATATTACTCTCGCACCCATCTTGGCAAGCTATTTTGATGTTTCGATGGATGAATTGTTTGAATTTAACCTAAAAGAAATCGAAGCCGCCATTGATACCATTGTCAATGAGGCATACAAATTCAGGGAGTCAGATTCCTCGAAAAGCAGATCGATTCTCGAAGAAGGTTTGAAACAATATCCCGATAACGAGGTTTTGCTAAACAATCTTTTGTATGTATTAGATTATTCAAAAAATCCGGACGAGACAATTTCAATAGCGAGTTCCTTGATTGAGAAAACAAATCAAGCCGACATCAAGTACGATGCATTAAGGTTTCTTGCATATGCGTATAAAGTCAAGGGGGATTTAAAAAGCGCAGAAGCGGCTATTGAGCAAATACCGGAGATTTATTTTACTAAGCTTACAGAAATGGCATACCTCTTGGAAGGGAAACCTAAATACGAGGCAGCAGAAAAGCAAAAATGGATATCCTTTGAAAATCTCATTCAAATGATGGGAAAACTTGTAGAATATTACGAGTCTGAAGGAATGAAGGCAGAGGCTATGAAAGAGCGCGAAAAAGCGTTAAAGTTTATTGCCCTCGTTGAAAACAGCGCATTCGACTCTTATGTTGGATTTTTCAAAAGAAGAATCAATCAATTGAGATAAGCTATCACACGGCGTGGTATGGGTCATTTTGGCTCATACCACTTTTTCTGTCTGCTAATATGAAAAATATTATTGTATCTGAAAAGATCAAGGAATATCGCAAAGAAAATTATTTAACACAAGAGGAACTCGGCAATCTTTTGGGTGTTCCCACACAAGCTATTTTAAAACGGGAACGAAAGGAATGCTATCCCGATATTACATTCCTTCCCGACATCGCTTCGCTTTTGTGCTGCAGTGTGGATGATTTTTTTACATAGGACTTGTTTGCAAGCATAGCGTTAAAAGTCCGGTGACCTGCCGTTTCAAATAACGCTTGAAGTTGCTTTTCCGGGAAATCGTTATTGGCATTTGGCATA
>CAZMAZ010000054.1:7377-11134 GCA_964564255.1 uncultured Clostridium sp.
TTCAAATAACGCTTGAAGTTGCTTTTCCGGGAAATCGTTATTGGCATTTGGCATATTAAGAAATTTTTTCAGTCTTGTCAACAGCTTGCCTGCTGACTCCGACTCCGGCAGCCTGCAATAAAAGGTGTTCCGATAATATACCTGCTAAAGCCGCAAAAATCGCTTCGGTAATTTTTGTTATAGACAAATTCAAAATTTTATGATATAATGACTTTAAACCACACAACCTTTTTCCTTGAATTTGTGTCTATAAGATAAGCGCTAAAAAACGGAAATTTCCAAAAACAAAAAGGAGAGTGCATATGTACAATCAAAATCGGTCGGACGAGACTTTGGTAATGCTTACTCTCGCGGGTGAGCAAACTGCATATGAAGTTTTGGTGATACGCTATCAAAAGGCGGTAACGGCATCCGCAATTGCTGTCACCAAGAATCACTTTATAGCAGAAGACGCTGCGCAAGATGCCTTTGTCACGGCATGGATGAAGCTGGATACACTGCAAGAGCCCGCAAAGTTTGGCTCTTGGGTATGTCGCATCGCCAAAAACTGTGCTTTGAATATGATGAGCAGATACCGCAGTTTTCTTCCGCTTGATATGGTGGATAATCTGCGTATTACCGACGACGGAGCGGAAAATCCCGCAGAACTTTATGCACTGTCCGAAGAACGAAACGAAGTAAACAAAAGCATTGAGATGTTGCCTCAAAAAGTGCGGCAGATTATAGAATTGCACTATTTTGAAGACCTTTCCATTGCAGAAATCGCAGATCGCATGCGCATTTCGGAAGGAACGGTCAAGCGGCAGCTTCACGATGGCAGAAAACGAATCAGAAAGGAACTTTGCGCTATGAATGAAAAGTACAATGACACGCTGGTTCAGCGTGTAATGAAAAAGGTGGAAGAACTGAAATTATGGCAGGTCAAAAACGACAAGAGCGGTTTTGAAAAAGTATACGCAAAGGTGCTTCGTGAAGTAGAGGAACTTCCCGAATGCACCGAAAAGCATCACGCGCTTGCCGATGTATTAATGCGCGGTTGGTGGTGGTTGCCCGGTCAAAAAAACAATGCGTTGTTTAAAAGGATCGAAGAAGCGGCTATTGAGGGCAGGAATGACGAGGTCATGGAGTTTATCGTAACACGAGAAGATAGCCGGGTATACGGTAATGCCGGCAAGATTGAGTTTATTCGCGACATACAAATCCCGCATCTTGAAAAAGCGGGCTTTGTCAAAACGTTGGGACGCGAATGGTTCTGGCTCGGTTACTACCTGTCCCGAGAAAACAGACCGGAGGAAGCCGAGACCGCATACAGAAAAGTCGAGGAGATACTTTCTCCCGGGAACGCATACCGTGCACTGGTTCCGCTTGCTCGGAACATGGAGAAGGAATTAGCTGCGCGATATAAAGATACGGTACCGGAACGTTATGGGATTGGCGGCTTCGCCGAAGAATGCCGCATGATAGACGGCAGTGTGCGTTATTGGAATGAGGAGAGCTTCTGCGAGGGAGAGCTCGGCTCTGTCGACTGGGACGGCGCACGGATCTTACGTAATGCTTCGTACTGTGACAGCCATTTCTTTGCCGACATTCCCCTCGGCGGGTCTTATGTAGGCTCCGACGGAACGACGCTTACCTATGTTTCGGAGCATGAACCGGCAGACACGCCGGCGGGTCGTTTTGATGATTGCCGACTGTGGGAAGTCAGACGGTTTGACAATACGAAAAAGATTTTATGCAGAACCTTTTACAAGGATGGCATCGGTATCGTCCGTCAAGATCATATTACCGATGGAACGACAGACACACATCTTCTGGCTACATACGAGATCCGCGGCGGCAGTGGGCTCCTGCCCCTGTTCCCCGGCAATACATGGTCATATCATGCTGCCTATTCTCCCGATACGCTTAGGTCTGAGTTGAACATTACGGTTTTGTATGCAGATCATGAGCGTATGCTGGTCTCGACCTGGGAAAATATCGAGCGGCTTGGCTATGACGCGGATTCCTGGACGGATACGATACAGGAAATCGCCAATGAGTATTGCCATAGCGACAAAAATGGGAATCAGCATATTTGCGATGTGTATCCCGCCATTGAGCGCGCAGAGCGACTTGCGGCGACGCCCATGGAAAAGGCACACACAAAGGCCGCTGCCTCGGTGGCAAGAAGGATTCTGTCTACCGATACGACCTTCAATCCGAATTACACCGCTACGGGACATTGGAATTTCTTCGGCAGAAACTATATTCAAAGGAAACCGGGGCGTTTGCTCCTGAGCTCTTACAATCCCCGCTGGTCGTTTGAATGGAAGAGAGGAGATGACGGTGCCGCCGAACAACCCGTCCTGTTTAATGATATTTTGGAGATCTTGCAGAATGCGACCAATTGTATCTGGTCGGATGAGTGGTGTATAGGAGCATCTCCGATCATTGAATATAACCTATGGGACAGAGCCGTGAAAACGCAGATCACCTGTGAGGATGGCGGCAGGATCACCACCAAGGCAGGCACCTTTGAGCATTGCTTCAAACTCTGTCTTGACATCGGCGGTATGGATGGCGGATGGTCATACCGCGGCGGCAAAAAAGTTTACTATTTCGCCGATGGAATCGGGATTGTCCGCACCGAAAACGAATATTGTAACGGTGCCATGACAGCGGTCTATGAACTGACTTCCTACGAGGGCACAGGCGAGGGATATATGCCGCTGGCTGATGGTCTTATGCGCCGCTATGACGCACTTGCTCTGACCGATGGCTATGTCGGCGCGGTGGAATATGCATATGTGGCGGATGAGGACGGAGACATCGTGGTATTTGCGGATAGAATAGGCATCCGTGAGCTCCCGCCGCCCATTACGCAGTACAGCTCCATCCAAGGTGAGATGATCGCATCGGCTCTGTGGGATGCGGGTAAACATCAAGAAGCACAAATGAAGTATGGTGCCAATATGTTTCACCTGATCCTTCATCTGCTTGCATGCCCCAGTTTTAACCGAGGGGATGCCAAACGCTCGGTTGCGATCAATGGCTTCAATTTGAAACTCCTGGAATTACTGAGCGGAACCGGCGAGATCCCGCCTGCGTGGTACGGTCTGTATGGCTGGAGATCCGTGGTATGGGCGGCCGGGCTGTTTGGAGACGGACAGCGGGAGGAGGGCTACCGAGCCTTGGAGTCGGCTGTCGAATACTGTGAAAAGATAGCCGACCTGAAGGAGGGCGACCTGCTGGAGATCGGCGACCCCTACCTGTTTGGCGGTGCCAAGCTGATCTGGGGCAAGGATGTCATCCTGTGTGCGGATGGCTCTATGGAGCCTGTCAACTATGAGTGGTTCCTGCACTACGACGGAGAGAATCTATTCTATTCTTTGACCGCGCCTCACGGCTGGGAATGGTTTGACTCTGTCCGAGGCGAGGAGCGCTTCAAAGCGTGTGTCGAACGCGCCAGAAAGATGATGGAAAAATCATAACAGAGCATCGGGGCTGTCGCATTAAGTTCCCCAAAAAAGCGGCTGTTCATTCACGAAAGGGATTGAACAGCCGCTTGCTTTGTTGTATAATTGAATTACCATAAGCAAAACACAAGGAAGCAAAGATATTATACAACAATGAGAAAGAGAAATCAAGTGGTTTTACCGTTAAACTTAGGAATCCGCCTACAGCAAACGCATTCCCGAAAGGCGTTTAATTTCTCAATCATCCAAGAAAAAGCTTGGCAAAAAGAAAGCGCCGAAGGGAGAATTTCGCCGTCTGCGGA
>CAZMAZ010000055.1:0-10807 GCA_964564255.1 uncultured Clostridium sp.
GATCAATCAAGGCACGGCGCACATCTCGCGGCTCAAAACGCTTGATATAATCGTGAAATTTCAGGTGCGCTCCAAAAATTCCGGCGTCCTCTGCATACAGGCAGAAAACGATGCGCACACAAAGGATGTTCAGGCTGTGCAAGGATTTCTTGTCTTCGGGATTGATATACTGCTTCAAAATAGCATCATACAGCATACCGACCAGATCACCCGCTTGGATGGATATTTGTTCCTCGCGGTGCAACAGCTCGTTCTTTTCTTCCACAAGGAACTGCAAACGATAGTATTCTTTGCCAAGATCACACAGCTTAATGCTTTCGGGCTCTCCGGTGTTTTTTTCCATATCGTAAATTAAAAATTCCTCAAAATTGCAAGTGATAATCCATCGGGGACGCCGGGAATATGGCAGGGCGGCAGAATATCGCTGCGCCTGTTGAAATGGATTTAGTAAAGTACCGTCCGATTGACGGATAGGGCTACGCAAGTTCAGCCCTCTCTTTTTCTGCTCAATCAAAACATGAGTGGATGGAATATAACCGTCAATAAAACTCGTGTGATCAAGCTTTACACGCTCTTCAAAAATAATAAATTTCTCAGGCTCCGCCACACCGAGAACATCTCGGCAAAGGGAAAGCCAGAAGGATTGGCTGTCGCTTTTTTCATCACCGCGATCTTTCCAATACTCGGCAAAGGCTTTCGCCGCTTTTTTTCGAACTGTTTCTGTCATCATCATTGACTCCTTCTCTCTTGTAAAATTGCTCAATTCAACCGGATTGGATCGTGTCTTTACAAACAACCAAGCCAAACTTTCCCTATATATTAGAATACCATGTAAATCTCCGTTTGTCAAGAGGAACAGAGAATTTTGCAAAAGAGGAACAGAAAATTTTGCAAAAATGAAAATTTCTTGATTGTTTTTTTTATTCATTGGTCGCTAAATGATTGACAAATACCCAAAGGTATGGTACAATGGACAGGAATTCAGTGCAATTGAAAGGAATCATGAAAATGAAGCAAAAAATACGAACTGCGGTCATTGGTCTCGGCGCTCGCGGCTACTCTATGCTCGGGCTTCTCTGCGGCATGGACGAATGTGTCATCTGTGCCGTTTGCGATTTGTATGCCGATCGCGTCACCGCCGCACAAACATATATCGAAAAAACAAGCGGAATTCGCCCGCGCGGATATACCGACTATCGTGCACTTCTTCTTTCCAAAGAGCTCGACGCCGTTTTGATTATGACGGCATGGGAATCACACGTGGAAATCGCCTGTGCCGCCATGCAAGAGCATCTTGCGGTCGGCATGGAGGTCGGAGGTGCTTACACGGTTGAGGACTGTTTTTCTCTCATTCACACACAGGAAGCAACCGGCGCGCCCTTCATGTTTCTTGAAAATTGCTGTTACGGCAGATATGAAATGATGGTCATGCACATGGTCGATCAGGGGCTGCTTGGAAAAATCGTACACTGCGAGGGCGGATACCGACACGACTTGCGCAGTGAAATTTTACTGGGCGAAGAAAATCGTCATTATCGGTTGCGCAATTATCTGTCGCGCAACTGCGAAAATTATCCGACGCATGAGCTGGGCCCGATTGCACAAATTTTGAAAATCAATCGCGGCAATCGTATGCTTCGGTTGACCGCAACCGCTTCTGCGGCATGGGGACTAAATGATTGCGCCGCACGCCGAGATGACGTCAATCCCGCCTTGCGCACCGCCGCCTTTGCGCAAGGGGATGTGGTCACAACCACTATTTTTTGCGCCGGTGGCGAAACAATCGTACTAACACTGGACACCACCCTTCCCCGTCCCTACAGCCGCGGCTTTACGATACACGGTACCCGCGGCATGTACAGCGAAGAAGGAAACTATGTATTTCTCGAACGCGATCACGGCGGAACCGAGCACTGGGATTTTTCACCCGAATGGGGCAATGCAAAACGGTATCTGGAAGAATTTGAACATCCGACATGGGCTGCCTTTTTGCATGACGGCATCCGCGGCGGGCACGGCGGCATGGATTTTTTAGTCTACCGTGATTTCTTTACCATGGTACGGGACGGCACGCCTTCCCCGATCGATGTGTATGATGCAGCCGCGCTGATGTGCATCACCCCTCTTTCCGCCATCTCTATTCAAAACGGTTCCCTCCCGGTAGAAATTCCGGACTTTACACCAAAAAGCAGAACCGCTTTCCCGGATAATGTATAAAATACTTTTAAGGAACCGCTGATTGATTCGGCGGCACATCTTCCAAACTAAAAAGCGAATTCCCGAGATACCGCACATGACGGTCGCTTCTTTGGGAATTCGCGTTTTTTATTTTTCGGCAGTGCTTTAAAAGCACCTGCCGCGCCGTTCTCTTCGACATTTGCCGATGTTTTCGCAACGGTAGCAAATTTCGTTTTGCACTTCCTGTCCCGAAAAGAAAGAACGAATGTTTTGCACGGTCGTATCCGCAATATTGGCAAGTGCTTCTTCGGTCAAAAATGCCTGATGGGAGGTCAAAATGACATTGGGCATGGAAAGCAAGCGTGCCAAAACATCGTCTCCCAAAATATGACCCGATTGGTCCTCAAAAAAGAGATCGGATTCTTCTTCATATACATCCAGGCATGCCGCCCCAATCTTACGCTCTTTGATACCGCAAAGCAATGCTTCCGCGTCCAGCAACCCGCCTCTGGAGGTGTTGACCAAAACGACGCCTTTTTTCATCATCGAAATAGCACGTGCATCAATCATGTGATAATTCTCTTCTGTCAACGGACAGTGCAAAGAGATAATATCGCTCTCCCGAAACAGCTCGTCCGGTTGCACAAAGGTCGCCTTAACCGTATGGTCGGGATACTTATCATATGCCAGCACTCGCATACCGAATCCGTTGCAAATATCAATAAAGGCACGTCCGATTTTGCCCGCTCCGATAACACCGACCGTTTTTCCGTGAAAATCAAATCCGCACAGTCCCGTAATACTGAAGTTGTACTCCCGCGTGCGGTTATACGCCTTGTGTATCCGACGCACCGAGGTCAAAAGCATCGCCATAGCGTGCTCGGCAACGGCATACGGAGAATAAGCGGGTACACGCACCACGTGAATTTTTTTAAATGCGGCGCGAACATCCACCTGATTAAAGCCGGCGCAACGCAGTGCAATCAAACGCACACCGTGCGCATACAAATGTTCAATCACTTCTTTATCGGCAAAATCGTTGACAAAAATACATACGCAATCAAAACCGTCTGCAAGTCCGACCGTATCTCGACTCAGTTTGGTCTCAAAAAACGTCATATGCAGGTCTTCGCTTCCCTCTATAGCCGTAAGAAAAGAGCTTTGGTCATAGGGCTTGGTATCAAACATTGCTACTTTGATCATTTTCGCTTTTCCCTTCTTTTCTTGAATCAATCCTTCCTTAGAATTCCCGCGTTTTTCATGTTTTATGCCGTTTTTGTGCTAATTTTATTCCAAATATAAGGCATCGGCATTGAGAAATGCGTGTGCGGAAAGCATAGAATCCGCCGGCAAGAGACGGGAAGCGCCGCATTTGGTACAGCGCACAAGAATACCGTCGGATGTGACCTCGGCTTCAATACTGCTTTGATTCGGATCACCTGCCCCGTCGTTATTCGGCTCCTTGTGCGGACAACGGCAAAAGATTTTCCCTTCCGCATCCAAATCGCGTACCACAAACAGGACAATATCTCGAATCTGCGGGTCGGACAGGTCTTCCTCATTGCCGTGCAATGCGGAAAAGTCTTCAATTCCGCTTTCTTCCAGCATATCCAAAAGCGCAAGCTCGGTACGCGCCAGCTCCGCCTTGACATGATTGGCTTCCCCGATAAAACAGAGGTTAATATCGGTATACGGGCACGGCAAACAAAACAATTCCTTGTCAAAGAAAATCGTTTTGCTCACCGTAAAGCTATGGGGCTTCGGGCAAAACATACAGGGAACGCTCAGGCGCAAATTACGATCCCCGGTTTGCTCTACACGCAGTTCGCTTTGTCCGCAGGTGCATTTCAATTTTACCATATCCGCCGACAAGCGAAAAATATCCACGGCGCTCATGACGCCGCTTCCGCAGGCGGGACAACGGTATGCAACCATTGTTTTTTTGCTTTCAAGTATCATGGTCAATCCTCGTTTCTGCCGTTTTACGCATTCTCTTTGATTTTGATGCATTCTCTCGGCATTTCATTCCCTCTTATTCTATGCAGGCTTTGCTCTGTCGGTGCGCAAGAACCGACAGAGGGGACTGCGCCTTCGGTACAGTCCCCTCCCGTTTCCGATCGTTTCCAATCGTTTTCGATCCTTAGGAAGCACTCGTCGTGGTTTCGGTGCTATCTCCACCGGTCGTTCCGTCGTCTGCTCCCGTCGTAGTTTCTTCTCCCGCAGTAGTCGTTTCCTCTTTTTCTGCGGTGGTTGTTTCTTCATCTGCCGCAGTGGTCGTTTCTGCGTCTGCCGCGGTTGTTGTCTCGGTTGCCTTGTTGTACTTATCCAGTTTCTTCTGGTACGAATCGCTCAACTTAACGCCAAAATCGGTATAGGACTTATCTGATTCTTCCCATTCCTCCAGCTCGTCTGCGATTTTGTTAATGATATAGTTGGCTGCCCAGTTCGGAATGTCATATTCCTTGCTGACCAAAATGACATAGTAGGTACCGTCGGTCTTGCTGTCCGAATCGACAACTTCGACAACCTGTGCATCGCCGACCTTAACATTTTCGCCGAAAACAAATTCGCTGATTTCCTCACCCATGCTCTCGTCGTCCGCTTCCTCGCGGTAAACCTTATTCGTGCTATAGGTGCTGTATTTCTCTTCTCTTACCATCTTGTCAAAGGTTGTGCCGTTTGCACCGCCCTGCAAAAGTGCGGCAAGGAATTCGTCTGCCATCTTCTTGGCTTCTTCCTTGGTTGCGTCACCATCTTCGGAAGCATACGGGAATGCAACATAGTAGAAATCCTTCATCTCGATTGTTTCATCCAAATAGCAGGGCTTTTCCAGCACATACAGTGTATAGGTTGTAGTGCCGCTGGAAGTGCTCACAGACAGGTAGGTATCCTCTGCCTTGCGATCGGATTCAAACATCCATTTCTGATAACCGGAGGTAGAAGTGCTGTATGACGCATGCAAATCCTTGTTTTCGGTAATTGCCGCCAGTGCATTCTCCTGCTCGGTCTCTTTTTCAAATGCCGCTTTAATGATTTCTTTCAACTCGTCGATCGAAACATCCTTTGCACCGTCGACCAGTTTTTCGTTCTTTGTGATTGTCTCTTCCGAAGTTTTATAAACATAGGTCATGTAATCGGCGAAGAAATAATTGCTCTTCTTGTCTTCATCCTTTTCCATCTCTGCTTTATAAGAATCGGGATTTGCCTTGTAATCAGCCTCGCCTGCCGCAAACTTGGTATCCGACAGATATTCCTGATAGTCACTGCAAATAAGAGACAGCTTTTGCATAGCACTGATGTCTTTTTTGCTAACACCTTTAGACAATCCCCATGCATAGAAGGAATCGGAAATGGAATAGCCGGTTTCCTCAATGGACTTTTCCAGATTATCCGCAAACAGATCTGCCTGACGGTCGAAATCCTTAATATCAACGGTTGCAAGATAGCCGTCATCCGCAAGTGCCGCTTCGTAATAAAGCAACGTGGTCTTGACGCTTTCCATCATTTGCACGTCAAACGAGCTGATGGAAGCGCCATCGGGGACGGTGCTCATTTGTTGAATGTACGTAGAAGTATAGGTTCCGAGATATTGCGAAAGCATATTGATTTGCTGGAATTTCAAGTATTCCACCATGTTTTCGTTTACCGTTGCATTCGGACTTTCCGCCACCGTGGTCATACGACCGAATACGCCGAAGGAATCCACAATCGTGTATGCGAAGATCAATGCAATCAGAACACCGATGACAATCAATGTCACGGTTAACGCGACCAAGGAGCGGTCTTTCTTTTGTTTTGTTTTAACATTTCCCATTTTTTAGGTCCACCTTTTTTTGTATTTTTGAAACGCAGACGCCGCTACTCTATGCGCGGCATCCGCAGACAAACGGCATCCGCCGTTTGCAGGGAGTTATAAACAGGGCTATTATAATCTTTTTTTATGGGTGTTTCTTGAATATTGTATGAACATTTAAAAAACTTTTTGCTTTTTTCGCCTTTTTTTATTCTTTTTTTGCTCAAACATTCATAATCACCGGTAAAATCATGGGCTTGCGCTTGGTTTTGGCGTACAGAAAACGCGTCAGCACCTCTTTGACATTGTTCTTCATTTCCATCCAGTCCCCCGAATCGCCGCGGGAAAGGCTGTCGGTAATTGCCTTCAATGCCAACCGTCGCGCCTCTTCCATGAGTATTTCGGATTCCTTGACATAAACAAAGCCGCGGGAAATAATATCGGGTCCCGAAACCAGGTCGCTGTAGGCGGTATCGACAGTGGCAACCACCACAATCAGTCCGTCCTGCGCCAAATGTCTGCGATCACGCAAAACAACGCTGCCAACATCGCCGACTCCATATCCGTCCACCAACACTTTACCGGCGGGAACCGTTCCGTTCAAACGGGCACCCTTGGAATCGATTTCAAGCACCTGACCGATGTCTGCAATCAGAATGTTTTTCGGATCCATTCCCATGGAAACGGCAAGCGCACGATTGGCGGCAAGATGTCTGTGCTCTCCGTGCACCGGCATGAAGTACTGCGGTTTAATCAACGCCTGCATCAGCTTCAATTCCTCTCGGCAAGCGTGCCCCGAAACATGCACTTCTACCGAAGAATCGTGCAAAACCGCGACGTCACGTCTCACCAGCTCGTTCACTATACGACCGATCAGCTTTTCATTGCCCGGAATTGCACTGGCGGATAATACTACCAGATCTCCTGCTCCGAGTGTAACCTGACTGTGATCGCCAAACGCCATCCGATACAACGCCGACATCGGTTCCCCCTGACTTCCCGTAGAAATCACGGTCAGCTCGCGCGGCGTGTATTTGCGAATTTCGCTAATATCGATCAACACGCCCGCCGGAACCGTCATATAACCCAATTCCACCGCGGCATTGACAATGTTGACCATACTGCGTCCGGTGATTGCCACCTTCCTGCCGTACTGCGCGCTGGTATTGATAATTTGCTGTACACGATGAACGTTGGAGGAAAAGGTTGCAATCACGATACGCTTTTCTCGATTGACCGAGAAAATATAATCCAAAGATTCTCCGACCTTTTTTTCGGACGGTGTGTATCCCGGACGCTCGGCATTGGTGGATTCGCACATCAAAAGCAATACACCCTCTTTGCCAAGTTCTCCGAATCTTGCAATATCCATGACCTCGCCGTCAATCGGCGTCAAATCCAATTTGAAATCTCCCGTATGCACCAAAGTGCCCATGGGCGTGCGAATGGCAAGCGCGCAAGCATCCGCAATCGAATGGTTAACATGAATAAACTCAACCGTCAATGCGCCAAGCCGCACCGTGTCGCCTGCACTGACGCAGCGCAAATCCGGTTTTTGCGGCAATCGAAATTCCTCCAATTTGTTGCGCACAATGCCAAGCGTCAAACGCGTACCGTAAATAGGCGGGTTGATGGAACGCAACACATACGGCACTGCACCGATATGGTCCTCATGTCCGTGCGTCAAAACGATACCGCGCAGTTTGTCCGCATTGGCTTCCAAATAGGAAATATCCGGAATTACCAGATCAATGCCGGGCATGTCCTCATCCGGAAATCCCAGTCCGCAATCGACCACGACAATATCATCGCCATATTCGATTGCCGTCATATTTTTGCCGATTTCGCTAATGCCGCCGAGCGGAATAATGCGCAGTTTAGCACCGGCAGGAACTGTCTGCTTCCGTTTTTGCTCGGTAGCTGTCCCTCTTTTTTTACGCTCGCCGACCGGCTTTGCCGATCTGTTTGTGGTTTTACGTGCCTGCTTTTCCACAATCGATTCCGTGGAAGGCGGCAACACATCGGATGCAACAGACAACGGCATTTCGGGTTCGACTGTCCGATGTGTATTTTGCGTCAAGCGGCGCTTCCCGCTCTGCCGATGTTGTGTGGCACGAGACTGCTCCGCCGTTTTTCTTTGCGTCTTCGACGCTCTTCCCGTTTTACCGGTCTTTCCGTTTTTTTGTTGTTGGGGGCTTTTTCCCGTTTTTTCGCTTTTAGCGACCGATACGGGCTGTCCGCTTGTCGCGGTGTTTTCTTTTGGTTCTGTTGTCTTTTTGTTTTTTGCCATTCACCGTTTTGCCATTTTTGCGCAAGCATGGGTTTTGCCGAGCAAAAATGACTTTCTCCTTTCTTTCTCCCGTTTGCGTCGGATTTCATCAAATCTCATATTTTATTAAAGCAATCTGTCGACTCCCGATGTCGGTGCACCTTCGGATATGCACAGCCATCGACGCGCAAAATACACACACACCGCACTTTTCCATGCGCCGTGCTTCCTTAAATCTGCAAATCTGCAAACGGTTAGCAGTATGTATATCACAGATACAGGGGGCGAAAAACCGCACGACAACGTGCCTCATTTTCCGATCCCCTGTGATATTCGATTTCATATCTCATACTATTATACACCCGTTTCCTGCGTTTGTCAATCACTTTTTTGAATTTCCCCCGAATTCCTCGTGATTTTCCGCAAAAAGTCTCCCGTGACTCACGACGCGTTGCTTTTTTTCTTGCAATTTTTCTTACAATCGGCAAATAAGCCATACCAGTCCGACACAACTACCGCCGATCAAAGCCCCCAAAAGCATTGGCAACAGGGTATGCAAGCACCACTTTCTCCGCTTCTTTGCACTCGGCTCCGTCAATGACGCACAGCGATCGGTTGAACGTGCAATAATGCGATCCGCTTCCGCAATCATATCAAACGATTCTCGGTCGGGAGGCGGCTGTATGCGCAAAATAAAAAATGCCGTTTCGTACAATGCGCTTTCCGGCGTTCGAATTTCCACCATTCTTCTTTGTGCTCCTTTGATCATGTTCTCTCCTTTTTTCATTCTTCTTTTTCGTTCTTTCCCCTTGCATTTATTATCGGGGCTGCAATTGGTAGGATACCCCATTTCAGAGGGTTCTAAACCAAAGGCGACAAAGAAAGCAAGAAAAAAAGATACAAAACAGCATAACGGCAAATGCGCACGGAAAAGCGTAGCGCGTTTTACGAATCTGCACGGAAGAAAAATAAACGGTCAGAACATAAATGACCGTATCGGAGCTGCCCATAATGACCGAAGCACAAAGCGCACAAAAGGAATCGGGACCGCTTTGCTCCAAAAGTTGACTGTAAACCGCCATAGAAGCACTGCCCGAAAACGGTCGTGTCAAAATCAACGGTAAAAGCGCGGAATCGATTCCGATTGCCTCAGCCGCAGGCGCCAGCAAATTACTCAAAAAGGCAGATGCGCCCGAGGCTTGCAAAATGCTTACCGCCACGACCAACGCACACAGCGAGGGTAAAAGCGTAACGGCTGTCTGCAATCCTTGTCTCGCACCTCGCAAAAAGGCATCGAAATACGGTTTTTTACCCAGCAACATATACAACCCCGCCAAAAAAATTGCCGCGGGAATCCCGATACGTGCGATTCTTTCCGCAATTTCAATCATGGGGGGTTATGCCGTGTCTTGCCGATGCGTTTCGCAGGCGACTCGATCGGAAAAAGCCGGGCTTCTTTGCGCGCAAAACACCTGCGCATAGGCGCGTCAGAGCAAGAGCAAATGCCGCCGAGGTTGCCGAGCAAATCCAAATCGGCAAAACAGGCAAAAACGGGTCGGCTGCGCCCGCGTGCCGTCGCAATGTCACCACGGTTGTCGGTAAAAGAGAAAGAGAGGCGGTATTAAGCACGGCAAGTGTAATCATGCCCGACGTTGCCGTATGCGGATTTGCATTGTATTTCGCCATCTTTTCCATTGCCTGCAGGGCAAGCGGCGTGGCAGCATTTCCCGCGCCCAACAAATTCGCCGCCAAATTGCCGCAGATTTCCTCGGCGCCTTCTCCGTTTTGATAAACTTCGGGGAAGAAAAAGCGCAAAAAAGGTTTGAGCAGACGGGACAGCAAGCGCATTACCCCCGCTTCGCGCAAAACTTCAATCAAACCGCAAAAAAAGCACATGCTGCCGCAAAGCGTTAAGGTCAAATCGACCGCAGAAGCGGCACCCTCCAAAACTGCCGTCCCCAGCATCTCGGTGTTTCCGCAAATCACCGCAAATAAAAATCCGACACAAACCAGTGCCCCAAACACCTTTCCCAACATTCTGTTTTCCTCCCGCGAAAATAGGTTCTCTCCGTTTCCCTTTCTTTTCAAATCTTTTTTGGCACCGACAAAATACGACCAAATTCTCCTCAATCGTGCAAATTCACACATGTTCACACATATTCACACATTGTTCACCAATTATTTTCAATAGTTTCCAAAATTAGGGATTGACAATTGGCTTTCGACGTATTATAATAGTATTGTTCCGCAAAATGGGACCAAATTCGACCGCATGTGCCTCTTTCCGACACGGCGGTAAAAATAACGGAGGTATAAAAAATGAAATCCACAGGTATCGTACGCAAGGTTGACGAATTGGGCAGAGTGGTTCTGCCGATCAGCATCCGTCAGAATCTGGACATCAATGAAAAGGATCCGCTGGAAATTTTCATCGACGGCGAACGCATCATTCTTTCCAAGTATGCACCCGCATGCATTTTCTGCGGTAATGCCGACAATATTGTTTTCTTCAACAACAAGCGTATCTGCATGCAGTGTCTGCAGAAAATCAAAACCGAACTTTAAAG
>CAZMAZ010000056.1:0-10506 GCA_964564255.1 uncultured Clostridium sp.
GGGGCGGCGCATTGCTTTTTCTCTCGCAAAAAGCAATACATATACCCCTACATTTACTATTTTACCACATGCCGCGGTCACTGTCAATAGGGTGTCTCTAATTATTCAGCCCGCGCCTTTGTAAAAAAACTGTTGCCGCCGCAATGCAGGACACTGCGGCGACAACGGTTTTTATTTTAGGGCGCCTTTAAACGGTTCCCGTAACCGTCAAAACAGCCGTACCCGGCGAAACGGTCCATTCCCCTGTCTGCGCATCCTGATCAAACGTGGCGGCGGGAACGGTAATCTGTCCCGCAACCGTCGAAAACACCCCGGTTGCCGTGTCATAGGTGTACTGTGTCCCAAGCGTCCACGCTGTTCCGTTAAACGCAACCGAAACAGCATTGAGAACAGGCGTAAAAACATCGGTCACGCTGACCGCATCCGCCGCATCGGCGGCACTGTTCCCGCGATTTTCAATCAGGAAGGTATAGGTGATTTGTCCGCTTTCGCTCACCACAGCAGGACTTAGAGACTTGCTGATGGAAAGCAACGGTTCTGCATCCGCCGAAACGGTTGCCGTTGCGCTGACGCTTGTCGAAATTCCCTGCCCCGTCACGGTGACCGTGTTATCAATCTGCCCATCGGCATCAAGCGGCGCAAATTGATTGACCAATGTCTCATAAAGAACCAACGCATTGCCGCCTGCGGGGACACGAATCCCGGTCAGGGTCAGCGGCGATGTCTCGGCTACAGTCGGTGCCGTCTGTAACACACCGTTGACATAATAACGAATTGCGCCGTCGCGATAGGTTAACGGAACCGCACTGCCGCCTGTTACGGTATATGCCCCCAAATTATCGGTTAAGGTCAACCCACTCAGCGCCGTTGTGCCCGCGTTGACAATACTAACCGCATACACAACGCATCCGCTCGCCGTGTACACATCGGACAGCGCGGCTTTGGTAACCGAAAGAAGGTCTACAATTTCCCCCGTTGTTATATTGGATACGGTACTGATCCCGTTATAGGAAAGAGTTGCTTGATTGTAAAAAGTTGCCATGCAAAATCATACCCCTTTCAATTTTCTGACAGAGAGCGCACTCTCTGCTCGGCATCTCTCATTCACGCGGCTCGCATACAGCCGCAAAGAGTTTTCGGAGATCCCCTGCGGAAACACCGATTTAAAACGGTGGTACAGATTCGGCGCGGATTTTTTCGTCCATAATCGCGAAAAACGCAAGAGGTATCGGAGGTGCGTCGCGCTTTTCGACAAAAAGCAGACGGAAAAAGAGCTACCGAAGATGCGCCGCCAAAGAAATCAGCGGTTCCCTACCCTTATTGTATGCAAAAATGACCCTTTTCGACAAAAATGAAGAAGGGCACCCATCTCACACCGGATGGATGCCTTCCTTTTACTTTCACTCTTTGTCCGACAAATAATAGCGCGGTTTCCCGACCGTCTTTTTCCCGTATTCAATCGCCGTATGCGGGCACCCCGCAATACATGCCATGCAATGTGTGCATGTCTTATCCCATTGCGGTTTGCCGTCGACCATCCGTATATTGTTAAGCGGACAACGCACTGCGCATTCGCCGCATCCGACACACTGTTCGGTTGCATAAAAGCTCTTTGCGCTGATCATGGTCGCATACATAATCGGATTGAGCACCTTTGACATCATCGCCTTCCCCGGAACTTCTTCCGGCAAGGCTTTTTTGTCGCGAATCATGGCGGCAATTTGCAAAATTTTCGGTTCTGCTGCCTGTAACACGCGTTGATTGACTTCTTCGGGCTGTGTGCCGCCTCCCGCTACGTACCCTTGCGGCATGACAACCGAATGAAATCCGAGTGAGTGCCATCCCTTTTCTTTGCAAAGCTTTTCCGTGTAGCGAACGGTCTGCCACGGTGTTGCCGCGCAGGTTCCGACAAAATACGCCTCTGTTGTCCCGCTAAACCGCACTCTGCGAATGTACTCTTCCATCACGCGCGGAATGCGTCCCGCATAAACAGGCGCCACAAAGACAAGCGGCTGTGTCGAGGTTATCTCGCCGTAATCGGCATCTTTCAATTTTTGATTGACCGAGACCACCCGATCCCCGGCAATCTCTGCGATTTTCTTGGCAACATATCGGCTGTTTCCCGTTCCGCTGAAATACAATACCATGCCTTGTTCCTCCTTTTGTATCGGTATATTAGCCGATTGTAAAACTGCGTTTTACAATCGACTATATCGGTATATGTTTGATTTTATCACAAAAAGAACAACTCAGGATAAACTTCCATGCTTTATCTTCCCTGTATACAAAAATATTTGAAACCTTGCCGAGTGACACATTGTTGAATTTCCTTGTTTGCTGTCTTTGGGTTATTTGGCAATCGGCAACCAAACGGTAAAGGCGGTTCCGACCCCCGGCTCGCTTTCGACCGACACCCTGCCGTGGCAAATATCCAAGATGCGTTTAACCAAAGCCAGTCCCAGACCGTTTCCCTCTGCCTTTCGTGAAGAATCTCCCTGATAAAACTTCTCAAATGCATGTTTTATAACCTCTTCGGTCATGCCTTCTCCCCGATCGGCAATCACAACCGTCAAGCCGTCCTGTCCTTGCTCCATTCGGATTCGAATAACCCCGCCTTTGTCGGAATATTTGATTGCATTTCCAATCAAATTGCTCCAAACCTGTTCCAAAAGCTGTTCACTGCCGTAATACATCTGCAAGGGCAAATCCATATCAAAATCAATCTGTTTTTCCGCCCACCTGTCTTCCATGGACAGAATGGTGGTTCTGAGCTGCTCATCCAATCGAAATTCTTTGTTGTCAAGCACCATTTCCTGATTCTCTAATTTGGACAGCATCAACATATTCCCCGACAAAACCGATAATCTGCGCGTGTTTTCCAGTATTTTGGAGACATAATATTCCCGCTTTTCCTGCGACAGCGTCGGATTCTGCAACAGCGTGGCATAGCCTTCTATGGAAGAAATCGGCGTTTTTATTTCATGTGACACATTGGCAACAAAATCGGTTCGTAGGGTTTCAATGTGAGAAAGGTCATGCGTCATCGCATTAAACTGTCTTGCAATTTCATTGATTTCGGGGATCTGCCCATCCTCCGATACACGAACAACAAAATTCCCCTCGGATACGGCATGAAAGGCATCCCCGATTTTTTGAATCGGTTGTATCATAACCTTCCCGACATATATCGCAACCGAGCTGCCAATCAAAACACTGCCGACAAAGAGAAAAACAAGCGGAATCTTTCTGCCGTACGGGTCCGCGTCAATCACATGCAACCGAAACAGGAGCGCCCATATCAGCGTAATACAAATAAAAACAACAAGCACCGTCGTAAAAACGACAAAGGTAAAATACAACCAAACAGTGGAATGCCGTTTCCCGGATGCGCAAATTCGATTTGCCTTTTTGCTCTCTTTTCTCTCTTCCTTCTTTCTGCCGCTCTTTTCGTTTTTATGCCGACCCTTATTCACTTTTCTTCACCGCCTTATACCCAAGTCCGCGAACCGTAATAATTTCAAAATCGGGACAGTCGGAAAATCGATCGCGCAAACGGTTAATATGTGTATTGACCGTCCGTTCGTCGGTTTCGGAAAACATCCCCCAAATTTCATCCATCAATTGCGGTCTGGTAAAAATCTTGTTCGGGTAGGACAAGAGCTTATACAAAAGATAAAATTCCTTTTGCGGCAGAATGGTCTCCTCCCCATGCAAGGTGACGGTCAGAGCATCATAATCGAGAACGGTCGAGCCTATCACGATTTTCTTTTCCGCCGATATTTTCGCGCGGCGCAAAAGGGCTTCCACACGCAAAACCAATTCCCGCACATTGATAGGTTTGATCATATAATCGTCACTTCCCGCGCGAAATCCCCGTTGCATATCATCAAATTGGTCCTTTGCACTTACCATCAGAATCGGCATCTCATATTGAGAATCCCGCAAAACCCTTGTCAGCTCATACCCGTCCATGCGCGGCATCATAATATCCGCAACAATCAAATCCACATATTCGCGTTCCATGACCTCCAACGCCTCACAGCCGTCGGACGCCGCCGTGCACCGATACCCGCTGTCGGTCAATACCGTGCAAAAAAGCTCTCGCATGTCGGCATCATCTTCCACCACAAGAATATGAAACATCCCTCTCCCTCCTTTTGGAATCGGCGTTTTGTTTTGTGCTATCATTGTACCACAAAATTCTTTTCGATACAAGCCCTCAAAACGCCTCTGCCGTCGAATTTTATGCCATTATACCACAAAAAAATACGCCAAGATAAACCGAACGGTATCAAAACCGTTTTAAAGGGCGCTTTCGAAAAAGTTTATCTGCCGTTTACCGACGCGTGTCCGAGAGTTTACCTGCATCTGCTATACTGTTGGGACAGTAAAGGAGGATTTTTTATGTTACAGCTGAAAAACATCGTAAAAACCTACAAAGTGGGCGATATGACACAAAATGCACTGAACGGCATCAGCATCTGCTTCCGTCAAAATGAGTTTGTTTCGATTCTCGGACAGAGCGGATCCGGCAAAACAACCATGCTCAATATCATCGGCGGACTTGACCGATACACAAGCGGCGATTTGCTGATAAACCATATTTCAACCAAGCATTATAAGGACGCCGATTGGGATTTTTATCGGAATCATTCGATAGGCTTTGTCTTTCAAAGTTATCATCTGATCCCGCATCAAACCGTTCTCTCCAATGTGGAAATGGCATTAACTTTGGCGGGCGTTTCCAAAAAAGAACGGCGACTGCGCGCGATAAGCATTCTCAAAAAGGTCGGTTTGGAAAACCATATTCACAAAAAGCCGACGCAAATGTCGGGCGGACAAATGCAACGTGTCGCCATTGCACGCGCACTGATTAACAATCCCGATATTCTGCTGGCAGACGAACCGACCGGCGCCTTGGACAGCGAAACCTCTGTGCAAATCATGGAGCTTTTGAAGGAAATTGCCAAGGATAAGCTGGTCATAATGGTAACGCACAACCCGGAGCTGGCAGAACGGTATTCCACACGTATTGTCCGTCTCAAGGACGGCAAAATTGTCGATGATTCCAATCCGTATACCGAAAAAGAGCTGCCCGCCCCGGCTCGGAAGCAAAAAAAGATTTCCATGTCCTTCGGCACCGCACTTTCCCTGAGCTTCCATAATTTGTGCACCAAAAAAGCGCGTACCCTGTTAACCTCGTTTGCCGGTTCCATCGGCATTATCGGCATTGCGCTGATTCTGGCTCTTTCCACCGGCATGAACGCTTACATTGAAAATATACAAAAAGAAACAATGGCATCTTACCCGATTACCGTCAACGCCAAAACCATTGACGTTTCAAGCATTATGGGAATTCGCGGTGAAGTCATCGGCAATATCAAGGGCGAAAATCAGTCGATCGGACATCAAGGCGGCGTGTATGCCAATTACCAAAGCATCAAAAACGAACAAATGATTCAAACCGGTTTTGTGGAGAATAATCTGACCGAATTTAAAAAATATCTGGACGACCCGACAAGCGACATTCACCGTTATCTCGGCGAAAACGGCATTGTCTACACGTACAATGTCAATTTTGATGTCTATTCGTATGCACCCGACGGTACCCCGATAAACAGCGACGCGACACCGGATGCAACGCCGAGCATCGGCGGAAATATCGGCATTTTAAGTCGACTAAGCAGCACTGTCGGGAGTACCTCCTCAAGCGGGGCGTCTCACTTTTCGGAGCTGATGGCAAATCCGGACGGACAGAGCGTGAGCGATGTCGTTTGCGACAGTTACAATCTCTTGTACGGCAACTGGCCGCAAAATTATAATGAAGCGGTTTTGGTTTTGAGCAAGGAAAACGAAATTGATATTGAAACATTATATCAGCTCGGCATAATAGCAAAAAGCGAGTATACCGCTATCGCCGACAAAATCAAAAACGGAGAGACGGCGGATACGCTTTCCTTTTCTTATGAAGAGATTTGTGCGCAAACCTTTTATCTTGTTCCCGAATGCGATCGCTATGTGCAAAACGAAAACGGCACCTTTTCCTATGTGGAGGATACCCTGCCAAACACCCAAATGCTGTTGCAAAATGCCGTAGAACTTAAAATATCCGGCATTGTCCGCCCTGATGAGGACGCGGCAACCGAAAGCATCACCACAACCGTCGCATATCTACCGTCACTGACGGCGTATTTGATTGCACATACAAACGAAAGCGCTGTCATTCGTGCGCAAGAAGCAGCTCCCGACATAAATGTTTTAACCGGACTGCCGTTTGCCGCAGCGGACGATCTTGCCAAGGCTGCCGACGCCAAGCAATATCTCTCTTCCCTCAGCATCGCCGAAAAAGCCTCTTTTTACAAATTGATGCTGTACTATAAAAATACAAGCGGTCCTGCGGGAAGCATCTTGCCGGAAAGCAACCTTGCATCCGATCAAGCCTCTATGGCAGCCGCCCTCGATCTGTGGCTTGCCAATCAGCCAAGTCAAGAAATATTGGTTCGCATTTACGATGAATACATGACCGGATCGACCTATGAAGATAACATGACAGCGTTCGGCAAGGTCAGCTATGATGCTCCAACCTCTATCAGTATTTACACAGATTCCTTTGAAAACAAGGATGCTGTTGCCGCCTGCATCTCCGCATATAACCGCACAGTCGACGAAACGGCGCAAATATCTTATACCGACTATGTGGCGCTTCTGACCTCCTCCTTAACCACCATCATTGACGGCATTTCCTATGTCCTTGTTGCCTTTGTCAGCATTTCCTTGCTTGTATCCTGCATTATGATTGGCATTATCACGCACATTTCGGTTATGGAACGCACAAAGGAAATCGGCATTCTTCGCGCACTAGGTGCCTCAAAGCATAATATTTCTCGCGTTTTCAATGCCGAAACCTTTATTGTCGGATGCTGTTCCGGCATCATCGGCATCGGTCTGTCTTTCCTCCTGCTTCTTCCTATCAACTCCCTGATTGCAGCCTTGACGCAAATCAAGGATCTGACCGCGCAGCTGTCGCCCGACGCCGCGCTCATTCTGATTCTTATCAGCGTCGTAATCACGGTCATCGGCGGACTGATTCCCGCACGCAATGCCGCAAAAAAGGACCCGGTTGTCGCGTTGCGAACCGAATAATGGGGACAAAGCACAAAAAAACGGGTAAAAATAGGAAAAACGGTTTAAAAAATTGTTAAATCAGTATTGACAAATCCACCAACAAAGAGTATAATAAGACTGTCGATTATCGACAAACATTAACTTTAGGAGGAGATTTCTATGAAATTCTGTCCATTCTGCGGGCAACAAATTCCCGACGAGGCAAATGTATGCCCGTACTGCCAAAATGTTGTAGCTCCCGCTCCGGTCAACAACCAGGTCGTAAACCATGGAACCGACGGTCTTGCCGTCGCCGCTAAGGTCTTATTGATCATCGGTTGTGTTGTTGGTGGCTTTGCAATCATCCCGCTTGCTTGGTGTCTGCCGATCACCATTACCATTTGCGGTAAATTAAAGCGCGGCGAACCCATCGGCACGGGTCTCAAGGTTTGCTCGCTTCTGTTCGTCAATATGATTGCGGGCATTTTACTGCTTTGCCGTAACGACGGATAATTTCCGATACGAAAGCAAGCGGAAGTCAAAAGTACATAAGGTACATTCCCACATAAAAGCGGTTGTTCTTTGCAAAAATGCATTGAACAACCGCTTTTTCAGGTGTTTCTAAAGGGCGCCTCTGAAATTGATTATTTCTCCGACAGTGTCATTTCCACCAAACAATAGTCGGGCGTATAGGAACCGCTCGTGTAGCCGTTCCAAATGCAAGGCTCGGCATAGAAATTTGCCGGTCCGCAGGCAAGCAGTTCTCCCGCAACATGGTGAAGCGGACCCATCAAATTACGCAAATTGTTGACCAGGGTCAGTGAAATTGTATTTTCCCCTTTTTGCAAATAATCGGACAAATCCAGAACGTAAGGTGTTTTCCAAAGCGTTCCCGCTTCCTTGCCGTTGACTTTTACGCGAATGGCGTTGATGCCCGTTTTGGCAAAGGCAAGCTGACATGCGGTATCCTCTACCGTCAGCGTTTTTTCAACAGTCAACTCGCCGCAGAAGAACGGGAATCCCTGCCGTTCTATATGAATCGGCGTTATTTCCACAGGCGGCTCGGTCACGGTAAACTGCCCGTGCGCAAATGCGGCACGGTTTGCCGTTTCGCGGTATTCTCCGTCAAAACGGACACCGAAGCAACCGACCAAATACATCGCTTCCACTTCGATTCCATAGGTCAACTTATTCTTTTCCGATTCAAACATCTTGGATTTTTCCATGTTCTCATAAAATTCCGCCGGCTGTTCCAACCGCGTGGAAAGCGTAATTTTGTTTTCGCCCTTTACAAAGCAGGACGAAATATCCAACATGCGAATAACGGCATCTGTGAAATATCCGCAATCCTTTTGCACAAGCGGCTTGCCGTTAATCTCTATGGAAAAGATTTCCGGCGTTTCGCAAGCAAGATACAAGTGCTCCGGTACAAATTCACAATTGACATGGAATTCGCAACGAAGGTCGACACCGTGTCCCAATTCTGCGGCGCGTTGCACAATATTGAGCACATAACCGTCCTCCTCTTGCAAAACACCGTCAAACCAGTATGTGCACCGATCCAGCGTCAACGCATTTTGCACCTCTCCCGCAATGCGGAAGGTACCGCCCAAATCCAATGTTTTCAACGCAACCTTCTTTTGCCGCTCGCATTGTGCCGTACCGTCGTCCACAACCAACAAGCTGCTCATGGGCGGGAATACATGATACCCGTCAAACGGATAAAGCTCACCCGTGGTCGGGTCCAACCGCTTGCCGCCCCGTTCGATCCGTGCGCTTTGCTCTTTGTTGGTTGAATTGACAAAGTAATGCAGGGTGAAATCTTTAAAATTCCGCACCGTGTAGGTGATGTCGGCATTATCGATTATGTCATTTGCGGGTAACTCCTCTGCGGTCGTAATATGACCGCCCGCTGCGCGGAATTCGGCAAGCAATGCTTCGGTTTCTTCAAAGAAGGCAATGTGTGGCGGAAGAATCACATTTTTATACCGTTGCTTTCCAATCACAAGCTCATTTCCTTCCACATGTGCATGCCGCGCCATCAGGATTTCATCTCCCAAATGGAACGGAATATGCTTGCGCTCCAAGGTATCAATCACATTCAAAAGCGCTTCGTTGTATTCGCCCAATCCGCGATTGTCCCTGTCGTTATAGCAAATCCATGCGCTTGTTTGCGTGTGAAGCACCAGGGTGTCAAAATGAATTTCCCCTTCGGCAAGCAGCATGCCGATTCTGGAATAGGTCTCCACAAAAGCGGCATAGTCCTTCCACCACGGTTGCTGATAATACATTGCGGGCGGATAGTCGCGTTTACGCAAACCGCGCGTTGAGTAGCCCATCAGGTGCTGGCACATTAAATTGATACCGCGCACGGTCATCCACTCATAATTGCGACCAAGTTCTTCAAAGCTGACATTGTGTCCGCACAACGCAAAGGTCTCGGACAGAATCTGCTTCTTGCCGGTTTGCGCCGCCGCAGATGCCACTTGATGCTGTGTCAGACAGCGATAAATCGGTCTGCACAGCCAATCCATGCCCGGAATGTGCAAATATTCATAGTGCGGCATACAAGCGCCGTTGGATACAAGCTGAGAATGCATATTCTCCTCCAGCACCAAATGCCCCGTAAACTGCAAGCCATGGGCATCGCACCAGTCGTAAATCTGTTTCATGTAATTTTTGGAAAACAGCTCGGTTACCAGCCGCCAAAAACGCATGCGCGTGCGTTGCCAATCCCCGCGCTCGATGTAGAGTTCAATCAAATGATCGTAGAGCGGTTCTCCGTATGCCTTTTCGTATTCCTCGGGCAGAATAAAGCTCCACGGAATCCCGTTACGTGAAATTTGCGGTTCGTCGGTGAAAAATCCGTCAAAGGAATCTCCGTATTTCTGATAATACGGCTCATAAACCTCCTGCAAAAAGGCGGCGGTCACCTTACCGTCAAGCGTATCCACATAATACGGATTGACTTCGTAATAGAAGCAATAATTCTCAAAGCAATAAATCACCTCGGGTCCGCGCGGATCCTCCAGGTCGGGCGTAAAGGTTTTAACCCGCAAATACTTTTGCTGATATGCCACACCCTTTCCGTTAACCACGCCGTTACCGAATCCCGACGGCCACCCGTTTTCGTCATATGCCCAGGCATGCATACCGCGTTTTTCGGCTTCTTTAATTGCGGCACCGACGTTTTCAAACCATTCGTCTCCCATATAAGGCGTCTGCAAGCCACCTCTTGCATGCATGAAAAAGCCTCCCATGCCCACATCATCCAGCATTGCAATCTGTCTGCAGGTTTCTTCCGAGTGCAGTCGCTCATTCCACGACCAAAACGGAACCGGGCGATATTTTTTGTCTACCTTTTTGAAATCCATATTTCTTTCTCCTTTGATAGAATAGATT
>CAZMAZ010000057.1:0-6428 GCA_964564255.1 uncultured Clostridium sp.
TTCCTTGATTTTTCTTTTGATTCATTGGGTCAAAGGCTTGACATTTATATGCTTTTGTTTTATAATATCCTTGGAGAATCTATTTGAAAAAGAAGGACAGCAAAATGACACTCAATCAAATGAAAATCGGGCAATCCGCTCGCATTGTTGCGGTCGGCGGCGAGGGCGCGCTTCGCAACCGACTGATCGACATGGGATTGATTCCGCGCACCGTTTTAACCCTGCGAAAGGTCGCTCCCATGGGAGACCCGCTTGAAATTCATATTCGCGGATACGAATTGACCCTACGGAGGGAAGATGCCGCCAACATAGCAGTGGAGCCGATTCCGGATACCGACCGCAAGGCGACAGCAGACGGAGGGACATCCTTATGATTTTTGCACTTGCCGGAAACCAAAACTGCGGCAAAACCGCACTGTTTAACGCATTAACCGGAATGCGTTGTCATGTCGGAAATTTCCCCGGCGTCACGGTGGAACAAAAAATCGGCGAAATTCGGGGAAAGAACGGCTGTTCCGTCGTTGACCTGCCCGGCATCTATTCCCTGCGCCCCTACACGCAGGAAGAAATTGTGACGCGCGATTACATTTTGGAACAAAAGCCGGATTGCATTATCAATATTGTGGATGCAACCAATATCGAACGGAATCTCTATTTGACCATGCAGCTTTTGGAGCTGAACGTTCCGATGGTTCTTGCATTGAATATGATGGACGAGGTGCGCGCCAACGGCGGCACCATCGATATTGAAAAGATGAGTCACGAATTGGGAATCCCGGTCGTGCCGATCAGCGCGCTCAAAGGCGACGGTGTTTCGGAGCTTACCGACCGCGCGATGGAAACGGCAAAATCGCGCGCACTGCCGATTCGTGCGGATTTCTGCTTGCCCGATTCCCCCTGCCACCGTTGCATTCACGCTGTGATGCATCTGGTACAGGACCATGCCGAGGACGAACGGCTGCCCTTGCGCTTCTGCGCCTCCAAGCTGATTGAAAGCGACAACGATATTGCCGACAAGCTGCACCTTGACGAAAACGAACGGGAATTGATTGAGCACTGTCTTTTGCAGCTGGAAAGCGAATCGGCGCTGGACCGCAATGCCGCTCTTGCCGATATGCGCTACAGCTTTATTGAATCGGTGGTCAAAGCCGCGGTTGTAAAATGCAGTCAAAGCAAAGAACACCGCCGTTCGATTGCAATCGACCGCGTTCTGACCGGAAAATATACCGCCATCCCTGTCTTTTTGGGGGTGATGCTCCTGATTTTTTGGCTGACCTTCAATGTAATCGGCGCAGGTCTGCAGACCCTGTTGCAGATGGGAATCGGTGCCCTTACGGATTTACTGGATACGGCGTTGACCCGATTCGGGTTGAATCCGATTATACATAGTCTGCTGATTGACGGCATCTGCAACGGTGTCGGCAGTGTGCTTTCTTTCCTGCCCCTCATTGTGACTCTGTTTTTCTTCCTTTCGGTTTTGGAAGATACCGGCTACATGGCACGCGTTGCGTTTGTCATGGACAAGCCGCTCCGTAAGCTCGGTCTGTCGGGACGCTCCTTTGTCCCGATGCTGGTCGGATTCGGCTGCTCGGTTCCCGCCATTATGGCAACCCGAACCGTTTCCTCCGACCGCGATCGCAAAATGACCATGATGCTTGTGCCCTTTATGAGCTGTTCCGCCAAAATCCCGATTTATACCGTTTTTGTTGCCGCCTTTTTCCCGGGGCACGGCGCAATGGTCATGTTTTCCCTGTATCTTGCTGGAATTTTGCTGGGGATTTTGATGGCATTTATTCTGAGCCGAACCGCCTATCGCGGCAAGCCGGTTCCGTTTGTCATGGAATTGCCCAATTATCGGTTCCCTTCTCCGAAAAGCGTTGCTGTTTTGCTTTGGGAAAAAGCACGTGATTTCTTGGAACGTGCCTTTTCGATCATCTTTATCGCAACCGTCATCATCTGGTTCCTGCAGTCCTTTGATTATCAATTAAATCCCGTCGCAAACTCCGACCAAAGCTTACTCGCTATGATAGGAAAAGCCATTTCGGTTCTGTTTGCACCGCTCGGGTTCGGCGATTGGCGTTTCGCTACCGCCCTGCTCTCCGGATTTATTGCCAAAGAGCAGGTGGTTTCCACGCTTTCGGTTTTGGTCGGCTCGGACGCGGAGCTTCTCTACACACAGCTTCCCACGCTTTTCTCCTCCACCCGTGCCGCCATCAGCTTCCTGACATTTACCCTTCTTTATACCCCTTGCGTTGCCGCGGTTGCCGCTCTGCGCAGAGAATTCGGCTCACGCTTGAAGACGTTTGGTATTGTGGTACTGCAATGCGCACTGGCTTGGCTTGTAGCATTCTTGGTCTACCAAATCGGAGGGCTGTTTGCATGAACGCGATTGATTTTCTGGTTTTGGCAATTTTGCTGATTGCCTTGATCGCCGCCGTCCTACACATTGTCCGCGCAAAAAGGAAACGCCGTTTCGGCGCTTGCTCTCACTGTATCGGTGCCGATTTTTGCGGCGGCAGCTGTCACGCTTGCTCGAATCGGCAAAAATCAAAAGAATAAAAACAAAATCCAACACCTCTCTTTGGCTTTGCGCATACACTGCAAGAGGAAAAGCCTAAGGAGGGGATGCCATGTTACTTGAAAAAGAATATAACCGCGACCATGCGGTCACCTATGCACGCAGATGGGCACTCGGCAGAAATCCGTTGTTTGCCGATTTTACCGGAATCGGCGGAAATTGCACCAATTTTGTGTCACAGTGTATTCTTGCCGGTTCCTGCGAGATGAATTATACCCCGACCTACGGATGGTACTACCTCTCCGCTTCCTGCCGCGCGCCGTCCTGGACCGGCGTAACCCCTTTTTATAACTTTATGACCGGCGCCCCCGAATTTCGGCTTGCAAACGGCGGTGTCGGTCCGTATGCGGTTGAAGTCGCCCCCGATATGCTTTTGCCGGGAGATGTCATTCAATTGCAAAATCAAGAGGGCGTTTTCTACCATTCTCTTTTGGTCAGTGTCGCAGAGCCGTCGCGAATTTTGGTGTGTGCTCATTCAAACGATGCGCGCGACCGCGACCTTACCACCTATTCATATGCGGCACTGCGTTGTCTGCAGATTCGCGGCGTTCGCGTTTATGCGGAAAACGACTATTGCTTTGAACAATTGCTTGCGGGCATGCCGCGCGAAGAGTAAAAAGCAATGCAACGGTCTGCCGCGGCTCGGCATATGCATCCTTTGCGCGTGCGCGCCTTCCGTGATTCTTACCCCAAAACGCAACACACCTTGTCGCGCGACTGTCCGACAAGGTGTGTTGCCGCAAGAAAACGCCGAGGTTACATCATCACTGTAGGGCTTGCTCCATGCGATCCAGCATATTTTCAATAAAAATACCGTAACCGACAGAGGGATCACTGACCATAACATGCGTAACCGCACCCACCAATTTCCCGTTTTGCAGAATGGGCGAACCGGACATGCCCTGTACAATGCCGCCACTGCGGGCAAGCAAAGCGGGGTCGGTAATTTTGACCGTAAAGCATTTGGGCCCGGTAGCGTCAAGTCGAATGGCGCTGATTTCCGCCTTATATTCTCGCACGCCGTCATCTCCCAGCGTACAGCGAATTGTCGCTTCCCCCTCCCGTATCTCTTCCTTTGCCGCAACGGCAACGCTTTCGGCTTGCATTCCCGCGGGCGGTGCCGTGAAAATACCGAAAACGCCGCACTCGGTGTTAGAAAGCAGTGTTCCGATTTTTCCTGAGGTGAAATAGCCTTTCAATTCCCCCGGCGTTCCGGAAACGCCCTTGGTCAGTCCGTTGACGGTTACATTGCTGACACTGCCGCGATTCATGGGAATCAATTTCCCGCTTTCCGTGTCGCAGATGCCGTGTCCCAGTCCGCCGAAGGCATTGTCCTCTTTCCGAAGGAAGGTAACGGTTCCGATGCCGGCTCCGCTGTCGCGCACAAAAAGTCCTGTTTTGTATCTGCCGTCGGTTGTATCATAATGCGGCGTCAGGGTCAGTTGCCTGTCGGTATTGCCGTGCCGATAAGAAATCGTAATCGGTTTCCCCCCGCCGGCATTGACCGCATCCGAAAGCTCTGCCGCCGTTTTGACTGTTTTCCCGTCAACCGCGGTTACGCGGTCCCCCGGGTATAAGACTCCCGACGCCGCCGTATCTTTGTCAATCCGTACGATCAATACGCCGTCGGTAACAAATTTCACACCGAACGAAACCCCGCCCGGGCAGAGTCGCAGATTCGCATAACGAAATTCGCCGCTTCCCCGCGCGGCGGTTGCAAGCATCATGGAGGAGCAAAAAAGGCAAAGTAAAAGAATAAAGGAAACCAAACGGCAATACGGTTTTCCTTTGCCCGTCGGCACAAAGGGGGTGGGGAAAATTGTGGCTTTTTTCAATTTCTTGATTGGATGGAGATTGGTTTTCATGAGCTGTGTCCTCTTTTTGTTTAGAATAAAAAATGAAGGCAACACCGCACAATTCGCGTAAAACAACTACGCGCGCGCCATGTTACGGTTTTTGCCGTATGGCGAAGAAAAGAAAATGATACGGCGCGCTGTCACCTGTGTTCAGCAATAGCATACACAAATTTCGACCGTTCATGTGTAACAATATATGTGCTCGGTGTGTGCTTTCGGAAAGTCGGGGAAAGAATTAGTCCCTTGACATTTTTTGCGTTTACAGTCGCATTGTACTGACAATTATTTTGTGTAGGATACATGCTTTCATTCCACACATAGCAAATAAAATTCGACCGGAAAGGAAAAAAGAATGGCACTGACGGCATTATTTTCCGAATGGAATACCGAATCCGAAAAAGCATATTTTTCCATGCTCTGTCACCAAGAGCTGTTAAACGCGCAAAACTGCTACAAGGGCGGCGTCGGCACACTGGGTGAAAAACGAATGCACCGCGTCTTAAAGCAAATGCTTCGCACCCCTCCCGATTGCCAAGAGGTTCGCATCGCGGACACGCTTCGAACCGACGCAAACGGCGTCGACGGTGCGCCCGCGCCCCGCTTTGTGGCGGATGTGCTCTGCAACAATACGGTTTTTGAAATTCAAACCGGCAGTTTTTATCCTTTGCGTAAAAAACTGCTTTGGTGCATCCAATCGACACCGTATGATCTCGCTCTGATTCATCCAATCCCCGCCAAGCGTCATTTGGCATGGATTGACCCGATCAGCGGTGAGGTCGGAAGGCTCCGTCGCGTGGCGGGAACAACCTGCGCCGCTTCGCTGGCATCCGAGCTGTATTGGTTGCGTCCGATACTGTGCGACCCCGCCGCACATGCCCGCTTTTGTTTGGTGCTCCCGCTTTTGGAGGTGCAGGATTATAAATGGAAAAACGGATATTCGGCAGACGGAAAAAAGGGCGCAACACGCTATGAACGCATCCCGACCGCTCTGCTCGATACGGTGGTCCTGTCCTCTCCCGCCGATTATGCCGCGCTTTTTTTGCCGCCCGCATTACCCGCATTTTTTACCGCGCAAACCTTCTCCGCTTGCAGCCGTATACGCGGACGTGCCGCCTATTCCGTTCTGCACCTGCTTTGCGATATGCAAATCCTTGCCGAAGCGGGCAAGCAAGGGCGCAGTGTTTTATATAAACGCTTGTAATGTCTCTTTGTGCCATTCCTTCCTGTTATTGTGCGATATAGCGCACATTGCAACCACAGGTTGACAAACTTCAAACCCAAATTGGTAGACAGACTCGCTTCTTTTCGGTATAATATCGATACACATCACCTATGCCAAGGCACACAACGCCTCGGCAAAAAACGAAAGGACGGTCACATTAATGAAAATTCAAGACATTTTGCTTGCGCGGCGAGAGGCTTTGCACCTGTCGCAAGCGGCACTTGCAGAACGCCTCGCCGTTTCCAGGCAAACGGTTTCCAAATGGGAAACCGGACAGTCAATGCCGGAAATGACAAAACTACCCATCCTCTGTCTTACACTGCAATTAACACCGGATCAGCTTTTTGATACACCGAGAGAAGACGCGGCATGCTTCCCCTGCCCCGAGGCGCTCTTGCCCGAGCGTGTCGGTGCACAAATCAACGCCATGCGCAGTGCGAACGGCATCTCGCAGGAAAAGCTCGGAGAGCAACTGCATGTTTCAAGACAAACGGTTTCCAAATGGGAAACCGGGCAAATGCTGCCCGAAATGGATAAGTTTATTCAGCTGCTTGCACTGTTTCATGTTCCCGCATCTGTTCTTTTGGACATTCCGAAACAAACGGACACGGCAGAACCCTTGACGGCAATGTCTTCCGCCGGCGACACAATCCTCCCCGACGCCGATGCCGCGCCCGCGTCTACGCAAGCATCTACGCAGGCATCTACGCAGGCGTCATCGCAGGCGTTCTCGCAGACATCTGCACCGATACCGCCGCAACCGCCCCGCAAA
>CAZMAZ010000057.1:6528-10405 GCA_964564255.1 uncultured Clostridium sp.
CCGACCGAACCGACCGAACCGACCGAACCCGACCAAACACAAAAAAAGGAAGACCCCACCGCGCCGCCGTCCGACACGAATACGGAACAAAGCACGGCGGCTTGTACACATCGGTATACCGAAACCGAGCGTGTTGCCCATGTTTGCGGCAAAGAGCGCGGCTATGTTCTCTCCACCTGTTCGGCATGCGGGCAAACCAAAACAGAATACCTGGCAAGCTCGACTGATCACACATACAAAAAGTTCAAAACGGTCACACCCACCTGCGGTACCGAAGGATACGATTTGGAAGTCTGTTCCTTCTGTAACCAAGAGCGAAAGACCAACACAAAAAATCCCACTTACGCACACAAATTTTCTTATACCTACGACCCCGAACCCACCGATTACACACCGGGTGTGAAAATCGGAACCTGCAAAACCTGCGGCGTAACGCAAAATCCGCAACCGGCAGCCCCCAAAAAGGCAAAAAGTCAGTCCTCGACCTTCTACTACGGCACCGAAAAATGGCACGGCTTTTACTGGTGCATCACAGCCGACGGCACAATGGTCTTCACCGGAGAAGGCAGCATGGAGGATTTGCAATCGGGCGAACGGCGTCCTTGGGATACTTTTGTTGCGCAGGAGGTCACCGCTTTGGTATTTGACAACCGCATTACACATATCGCCTCTTATCTCTGTTATGCAATGAACGGTGTCACCTCAATAACACTCCCGACAGGACTGGAATCAATCGGAGAAAGTGCTTTCGGCGGCTGTCGCATGAAAAACATCGCTCTGCCGGATTCCCTGCAAGCAATCGGCGACTACGCCTTCCTAAACACCTCCTTGACCGAGGTCACACTACCCGCAAGCCTTGTCTCTTTGGGAAATTTCGTATTTTCGGAATGCGCTTCCCTGCAATCGGTTACTTATTTGAATTCGCAGATCGCTTTGTCCGGCTCTTACATTTTCCAAAACTGCACGGCTCTGGAATCTCTGCCGCTTCCGGAGGGCGCCGAAACCATCCCTACGGGATTTGTCAAAGGCTGTACTTCAATTTGCCAAATTTCGATTCCACGCTCGGTCCATACCATCGGTGATCAGGCATTCGCGGAAACCGGTATGCGTTCTCTGACCATCCCCGAAAATGTTACTTTGATAGGTACCGACATCTGTGCAGATTGTCCCGACCTTTTGCAAATCATCAATTTGTCCCAACTCCCGAGCAGTACATTCCCGGATACCGTTTATGTCGCCGAAAGCGCGGCAGATACACGTTTGACCGAAGAAAACGGCTTTGTCTTCTTTACAACAATCAACGGAGAGGGCATTCTGGTTGGTTGCAATACCGATCAAGAGACGTTGGCTCTCCCCGAATCCTACCGTTTCGGCGATTCCGTAGTTTCACTTTGCAAAGTGCGCGCGGGTGCTTTCAACGGCTGGCGTGCGCAAACGCGTCTTTTGCATATTCCGAAAAATACGAGCATACGCTATGCGAATGACCTCTTTACCGGAAAGGACACCCTGCCGCAGACCGTCTATTTCCCCGGTTCCCAGGAAGAATTTGACCTACTCGGTCTGCAATTTTATGTAAACAATCAGCGGAAGGTTGACATGCAAAGAAAATCCGACGGCGGACAGCTCTTCCAATTGATCGGCGAAGGAACAACAACCGGCGGCGTTTCTTATCGAAGATACAGTGAAGTCCTGTATTTGTTCGGAACAACCGCGATCACGAGCGACAATTTGCCACAAATCACTTCACAATATGAATCTTCGCTGAAATACGTTGTCATTTCTCCCGACATTCCCCAAATCGGCTACAACGCACTGAAATACAGCGAATCAAAGGTCACCTTGATCTATCTGTTTGAAGAAAGCGCCGAGGGCACCGCGACAAACCCCGGGCCGTATCATTACGCGTCGCGCTATGACCCAACCTTTTTCGGATAATTCCGCAAATGCGGTCGATGCTTGTAAATTCCCCCTGCTACTTTGTTTCATTTAAAAATTGACAAATTTATAGAACACCTCATCCACCGCTTTTGACACACAGCAATCCTTCCACCGCTTCGCGGTCCGCCGCTTGCGGCAGCTCCCATTTACACAAGGGAGGCTTTCAGAGTTCTTGTTGCAAGAAAAAATTATGTATACCGTTCGTTTTGCAGTAACGGTATCGGAAAGTAGGAGCGAATCAATTTAAAAAAGGCCCCTTTGTGTAAAGGGGGCTGTCGGCGGAGCCGACTGGGGGATTGCCTTGTAACGGCGGAATGCAGTATCTGCAAATTGTTCGATAGACACCTCATCCACCGCTGAAAATGTAAACTTTTAAGAGAAACAAAGTACTACCCACCGATTGCATGGCTGTAGATTAGCCGCTTTAAAGAAAGGATTTTTATCATGATTACTTCCGACATTGAACGACTGCGCGACCCCTTCATTCTTGCCGTAAACGGTGTTTATTATGCCTACGGAACCGGATGGGTCTGCTACAAAAACACAAGCGGCAATCTCGCCGGTCATTGGGAGCTTATCGGCACGGTAGCCGAGGCGGAGGATGCGATTGACTGCCGTTGGGCACCCGAGGTGTATTTTTACAGGGGCGCATATTACATGTTTACAACCTATAAAAGCAAAGCAACCGGACGGCGCGGCTGTACGGTCCTGAAATCGGCTTCGCCGGAAGGTCCCTTTACCGAAACGGCAAACCGTCCTTTGACGCCCAAGGAATGGGATTGCATCGACGGCACCTTTTATCTGGACGCAAACAACCGGCCCTGGATGGTGTTTGTGCGCGAATGGGTCAGTGCACCCGGCAATATCGGCTCGTTTGCCGCCGCAGAATTGTCCGAGGATTTGACGCATTTTGTTTCCGAGCCCTTTGAGCTGTTTTATGCCAATGAACCCGCATGGGCGGTTGCCAATGTCACCGACGGATGTTTCCTGCATACAACCGCCGACGGCTCGCTTCTGATGCTCTGGTCCAATTTTTCAAAGGACGGCTATGTTGTCGCCGTTGCGCGCAGTACAAACGGAAAACTCAACGGAAACTGGATTCATGAAGAAAAGCTGCTGTACTCCAAAACACCCGCAACCCCTTATGACGGCGGACACGGCATGCTTTTTACCGGATTTGACGGTCAGCTTTACCTTGCATTTCATTCTCCCAACAAAGCAACAAACGACCGCAAGGAACGCCCCTGCTTCCTTGCCGTAAAAGAGGAAAACGGGGGTCTGGTACCCGTGAGCCCATAATCCGACTTGCTTCCCTTTTTCGCGGTGCGGAACAAATATGTTCGGGGTTGCGTCACACGTTTTGGTACGTATGACGCAACCCCTTCTTTGTCCGATTTGTTATTTGGTTTGTCCCACTTCAATATCGCCGTCAAAACAGCGAACAACACGGAAAACAGCCTGGGCGTTCCAAGCCAAACCCTTTTTAATCCCATTCCATTCCGCTTTTGTCCCCATAAAAGAAATGCTTGTCAGAGAACGGCATGCCGAAAAAACATAATTTCCTATGCTTGTCACACTGCCCGGAATGATAACACCGGTAAGATTACTGCAAGAAGCAAACGCACTTGCGCCAATGCTTGTTACCCCGTTCGGTATTTGAATACTTGCAAGCTTCCTGCATGCATGGAACGTGAAATCACCGATGCGATCTACACCTGCCGGTATCGTAATTTCCATCAGGTTAAAGCAACCGCCAAACGCTTTCTCTCCTATGCTTTTTACGCTATCCGGTATTGCAACACTTACAATGCCATAGCCTTTTCCAAACGCAGAAGCCGCAATGCCTGTTACCGGCTTTCCCCGATAAAATTTCGGAATCACAACCGACTTGGATGTTCCTTCGTATTTTGCCACCTGATATGCCCGGTTATCTATACAC
>CAZMAZ010000058.1:0-9994 GCA_964564255.1 uncultured Clostridium sp.
AATTAACGCAGAAAGCGATTTGAAATAGAAGTCTGTTAACTGCGAAAACAAAAAGCTCGCCCCGGTGGCATCTTCGGATGTCACCGGGGCTATCGCATGCAGCAACCGCCACGGGCGTTTTTTGTTTTCTTTCCCTTTTATTCTGCCGCTTGTTCGACGGCGGCTTTTTGGGTTAAAATCGCATGGAAGAAGGCAGGGTCAAATTTGGGGTGACGGTCGTATGTATACAAGCCGTTGACCTCCTGCTCGACGTCGGTCAGCTGTGTATAGCAAAGGGCGCCGATGCGCGGATGGTTGAGCAGAACTTCGGTCAACTCTTTGAATCTTTGCATAAATTCTTCTGCCGTTTTGGGGGCGTTTCCGTATCCCCAGCCCGCATCTTCCGCGGATGCCCAGCGGATGCCGCCGTATTCACTGACAAATGTGGGGCAGGCGAAAAACGGTGATTGCGTTCCGAAAATGCGGTGCAAATCAATCGGTTCCCTGTTTTTAAGCGGCTCTAAGGTGGCAGCAAATACGGCAGGGTCTTGTTCGTAATCATGCAGGTCATAAAGGTCGGTCAGGGCGTCTTTTTGATGCACCCAACCCGATGCATCGATATACAGGCGGGTGGGGTCGTAGCTCTTGGTCATGACCGATAAAACGCGCATGAATGCCCGGTTCTGACCGGGATTGCTTTCATTGATCGGGCACCATCCGATAATAGCGGGGTGGTTGAAATCTCTGCGCATAATCTCCTGCCATTCCGGCAAAAAGGCTTGCATTGCCGTTGCCGGGTGTGCGTTCATGCCCCAGTTTGCATGCTCGCCCCACACGATATATCCTTTTTGGTCACAGTAGGACAAAAACAGCGGTTCAAATACTTTTTGATGCAGGCGTGCGCCGTTAAAGCCCATGGCAAGGGAGCGATCGACGTCGGCTTGCAGTTCCGAAAGATCGGAGGCTGTATAGATACCGTCGGGATAGAAGCCTTGATCCAGCACCAGGCGCTGGAAAATCGGTTTTCCGTTCAGATACAGAATGCCGTCGCGACATTCAATTTTGCGCATACCGAAATAGCTGTCCACACGGTCATTTTCAAGCGTAAGCACGAGGTCATAGAGTCTGCCGCAACCGACCTCCCAAAGGTGGAGTTCGGAGAGCGACAGGTGTAATTTGCAAACGTCGCCGTAGGAAACGGCACTGCCTTCACCGACGCACCGTCCTTCGTAATAAGCGCGGGCGGTGACCGTCTTCCCTTCCGCGCCCTGCGTGTGGACTTCGACCGTTACGGATTGGTCGTCGATATTTGCAAAGTATCTTGCAAAGGAAAGATATGCCGCAGGGACCGATTCCAGCCATACGGTTTGCCAAATGCCGGTGGTACGGGTATAGAAGCATCCGAAAGAGGCATATTGCATTGACTGCTTGCCGCTCGGCTGATAGCCGGAACGGACATCGTCCTCCGCGCGGATAATCAGGGTGTTTTCCCCTACGCAAAGGGCGTCTGTAATATCGTAAGAGAAGGCAACATAGCCGCCTTCGTGGGCAGGAAAGGCTGTACCGTTTACCCACAAGGTGGTTTTGTAATCGCATGCGCCGATATGCAAAAGGACGCGTTTTTGGGGGTCAAGCCATTCCTTTGGCAATTGGACCGTGCGGCGGTACCAGACGCAGTTACAAAAATCGGTGTGTCCCAAACCGGACAATACACTTTCGCGACAGAACGGAACCGTAATTTTTCCGTTTGGCAGTGTTTGTCCCGCCAGTCCGCGCGCTTCTCCGCTTTGGGAAAAGTCCTCTTCAAACAGCCATTCGCCGTTGAGATTTTGCCATGCGTCGCGACGCCATTGCGGTCGCGGATATTCGGGACGCGGTATGGATGTGTTCATGATGGTTTTCTCCTTTACTTTTTAATCTTTAATCTATTTTGCGAGGCTCTGCCCCGCACATCGTCTTTTTAGGCGGCGAAAACTTTCAGAGGTATTTATTGAAAGTATTGAAAGACTATTTATATTCCGGCGGTGCTTCTTCGGGAATCGGATACGGGACATCATCCGGAAGCGGCTCGTACTGTCTTTGGGGTTGACTGCGTTCGGGGAAAGAAAATTCCGCCCGTCCGTTGCGCAAAAGCAGTACGGCATCGAAAGTTTTCCCTGTCTTTTTGGATCGAAAGCCCCGAATTAAGTCGGTTTTTCCGTCGGACAGGAGTTTTTTTGCCTGTGCGACTGAAATTGTTTTTTCGCACAAATAGAGTGGGATTTGGAGCGGACAGCCCTTACGGTACTCGGCGCATCCGTAGCCGAATTTGTTACGGCGCACCTGTCCCGCACAAAGCGGACAGGTCCCGATGACCTGACCGAACAAGCCGATGCCCTCTTCGGCTCTGTCGGGGGTTGCGTTCTCAAAAACCGCCGCAATCTCCTCCTTTGCCAGATTGACGCTTTCCTCTACGGTCATTTCTCCGCGGTAAACGCGTTTCAGGGCACGTCCCATGTTACAGGTTTTGTATTTGTCCATGGAAATTTCCAGTCGCGACAAGGATTCAATTAAAAACTCGCCGCCGGGCAAAATGGTATAGACATCTTTTTTCAGCTGAATATAACCGGAATTACGCGCATTATCGATAATGCCCGTGCGCGTTGCTTCGGTGCCGAGCTCAACGCCGTCAAACATGGAACGGTATTCCTCCGCGTCATTGGCGCCGATACTGTCCGCGGCTGCCGCCGCGTCCTCGTCGCTTGCGCTTTTTTCTTCGCGAAACGGATTTTTCAAATAATTGTTCAGTGTTTCGATGGTATAATGCTTGGGGGCGGAGGTTTCGCGTTCGGTCGGCTTGAAGAGGTGGTTGACCTTGTCGCCTTTTTCCAGATGCGGCAGGTGCTTATCTTTTTGCGTTGCATCATCGTAACGCATCCAGCCTTTTTCGAGAATGACCAAACCTTTCAAAACAAAATCCTCGTATTCTCCCACGCGCACGGTCATTTCGGTGCGCTCAGCCGTACAATTTTCGGCGCAGAAGACAGCCACAAAGCGGCGAAAAACGGTGGCATAGACCTGACGCTCCCGCTCGCCGAGCGATTCCTTGCCCGGAATTTTATAGGTGGGGGTGATGGCGGAATGCGATTCGATTTTGGAGTCATCAAAAATTTTGGAAGATTCCTTGAAGGCAACCGGATAGCCCATTTTGGCAATCTGCGACAGTATTTTGCGCACCTTATCCTTTTCGGCGGTTGCCAGATATTCGGAATTGGTACGCGGGTAGGTCAAATACCCCATTTCATACAGTTTCTGCACGATTTCAAGGCTTTCCGCCATGGACATTTTGTATTTCTTTCCCAGCACGTTTTGCAATTTGGACAGCGAATACAGTTTTCCCGGCTGAATGGTTTCTTTTTTACGCTTGACAGCGGTTACCACGGCATCTGCGGCGTTATACAGAGCACACTTCTCCTCCGCCTTGGCAAACTGTTCCGGCTCAAAGCGCAATTTACTGACCAGCTCAACCGTTTCTCCGTTGGTTTGCTCACGGCTGGCAATGACAAAGTATTTGCCCGGGACAAAGTTTCGGATTGCCATATCGCGGTCGTAAACGGCGCGCACAATCGGGACGATAACGCGTCCCACACGCAGAAGCGAGCCTGTTTTCAGGGTTGCGTAGCGCGTCAAATTGACGCCGTAGAGCCAATCGATATAGGTACGTGCAAAGCCTTCGTTTGCAAGATTGTCATAGTGCGCATCGCTTTCGGTTTGTTCGAGTGCCTGCACCACCGTTTGCGGGGTCTGGTCGGGCAACCAAAGTCTGAGACAGGGCTTTTCACTGCGCAGGGCATGCGAAATACAGAGACGAATGATGATTTCGCCTTCCCTGTCCGCGTCGCCTGCGTTGATAATGGCTTCGACATCCTCTCGGTTGCAAAGTCTGCAAAGCAGGTCAAACTGTTTTTGCACGCCGGGATCGATGGCATGTTTTTTGTCTCGGCGCAGTTCAAAATCAAATTTTTTGGGGAAACAGGGTAGATTTTGCATACTCCATCTGCCGCTTCCGTCGGGAGAGGGGGCGTAGTGCTCAATATCCGCCAGCGAAAACAAATGTCCGAACGCCCAAGAAATGCAATAGCCGTTTCCTTCCAAATAGCCGTCATACCGACGCATTTTTTGCGCATTGGGCATGCTTTCGATTCCCGCCGCGATATTGCGCCCGAGACTGGGCTTTTCGGCAATAATCAGTTTCACGGTTCGAATTTTTTATAATGCCCAGTTGCCGTTTTCGAAGATGGCAATTTCCTCTCCGTTTTCCGTGATTCCGGTAATCGAAAGGTCGTCGGTTCCAATCATAAAATCAACGTGAATCATGGACTGATTGATGCCCATTTCGGTAAGCTGTGCCGAGGTGTACTTTTCGTAATCGCGGATACAATTGCTAAAGCCTCTTCCCAGCGCCAGATGACATGCCGCATTTTCGTCAAACAGGGTTTCGTAAAACAGAATGCCGGTTTTATGAATCGGAGAGTCACAAGGAACCAGCGCACATTCTCCGAGACGTGCGGCACCCTCGTCCATGGCAATCATTTGTTCAAGCAATTCCTGATTCTTTTCGGCTTGCACCCGGACGGCGCATCCCTTTTCAAAACGAATGCTGAAATTTTCAATCAACTGTCCTTTATAGGAAAGCGGCATGGAGGAGTATACGATACCGTCCGCATCTCCCGCTTTCGGTGTGGTGAAGACCTCTTCGGTCGGAATATTCGGATTGAAGTATTCTTTATCCAGTGTAAATTCGCCGCCGCCGAGGAAAAGTCCTTCTTTGTTCAAGCCGACGCGCAGGTCGGTGCCGTTTGCGGAACGATAGTGCAGGGCGGTCAGGTGCAAGTTGTTCAATTTTTCACACTTGTTTCGAAAGGTACGGTTGTGCTGTTCCCATGCGGCAACCGAATCCAGCAGGTTGCCGTTGGCGTCAATGACGCGGCTGGTATACAGAATCGCTTTCCAAAGTGCGGTTGTTGCGGTTCCCACCGGCATATTCGGGAAGACCTTCTTTGCCCATGCGCGACCCGGAACTGCGGCAATGCACCACTTGTATTTGTTTTCAAGCTGTTCTTTGAAGGGCTTGATGGTCGGATAGCGATCCTTGATTGCTTTGGCGTGCTTCTTTTGGTTCATTCCCTTCAATCCGTCGGGATCGGCAGACAGAATATAGAGCATGGCGGGATTTTTGTCCAGTCGATACTGCAGACGGGCAATTTCAAAATCCTCCAGTTTGGCAAGATTCCGCTGCGAACGGTAACGAATGTTCAGCTTTTCCAGGGGTTGGTGAGACCAATCCACAATGACACGGGAGGCGCCTGCACGGTAGCATTCCTCCACCAGTATGGTGATAAAGGCGGGTTGGTCCAGCTCTGCGTTGATAATGACGGGATCGCCTTTTTTGATGTTGACGCCGCAGAGTGCGAGCAAACGTGCGTATTCGCGTAAAAATGCTTTTTTCATATCTTTTATACTCCTTTGGTATGTATATTTTTTGGAAATTTTTTTGGCTTTATTTGATTTTTCTGGCTTCCATGTAGTAGCGCTTATCCCGTGCATGTCCCATGGAGAAGGTTTTGCGCGGGAGCGCGCCGTCAAAGAGAACGGTGCGGAAAAGTTCTTCTTTTCGCATACCCGCAAACAGGAATGCCACACCTCTGCCGTCTGCCACAAGGGCACGGGCGGAATCCTCGTCATGAATGTAATCCACCTGCATGTCGGTAAAGGTCGGCAGGTAAGAATCCAAAAAGGCTTGCAGAGTGCCGACGGCTAACTGCTGAATCGGACATTCGACCGTGATTTTTTCTTCTCGGTCTCCCGTGACACAAAAAATGGTTTGTGTTGTACCGCTACCGTCAAGCGATTCGGTATATGCCGCAAAATCGCGGATGACTTTTTCCGGATTCTTGGAAAATACGACACGGTAAATCGGCTCGAATTGCAATGCGGGATCATGCAGATTGACCACTTCACACAGCGCATATCGCGCCGGGTGCGTGCTTGCCGCATCGCCCAGTTCTTCTTTCACCTGTTCCCAAACCGCTTTTGCCGCCGCAAGGGAGTGATTGCCGTCCCCGACAGCAAAGAGCAGAGGGGATTCGGTGTCGATTCCGTACTTCTCTTCCATGGCGCTTGGCGACGCCAATGCTTCCAGTGCCTTGCTGACCGATTGCATTTCTTGCGCGGACAAATACTCTCCGTACAGCTTTCCGCCGTCCAGCATAAGCGGTGTTCGGTAGGAAACCTTGCGCGTATATGCCGATTTCGCCAACGGTTCGATAACGGTTTTATTCGGGTCGTCAATCAAAAGCATTACATGGGGCAATTCCAGCAATGCGCCTCGACGGACTGCCATCCGCGGCGGAATTCGTTCCAGTACGGTTCCTTCGGTCGCACGGATGGGGGTCTGTGCACCCTTTCTGTAATCGTATTGCTCCAGGTCAATCATACCGACAATTCCGCGACGGACCTTTCCGTCCGATTGTGTACGTTCGATGTAAAGCATACTGTCGGCGTGTATTTGCAAAACACCGTCACAGGCGGTTTGCATGGCGGCATAAATCGACGGAATGCGTTTTTCCGATTCATCGAGATATACCTCGGGCAAAATCATATGCAGAGTTGACGGCGCGTTGCCGACAATGGATCGCACGCTTTCCCAATATGCCGGCTCACTGGTAAACTGATCGCAGGCAATCACCGCCCACTTTTCCGATTCCGTGCCGTTTTCAAAATTCGGAAGTAAAATATCCGCAGGGTACAAATACCGACTCATTTTATTACCACCTTTCCACCGGTAGAATTGTCTGCTTCTATTGTAGCAGAAAATTCGTCTTTTTGCAAGAGCATTATGCAGGAAATTTTGAAAAGCCCTTTACAAATTTGTTTTTTTGTGTTATACTTATCTTGAGAAATTATGTCAGACGAGGTATGATGGATGGTTTTTCCCTTCACGGTTGTTACCGAATCCGCCGATCAGACCGAAGAAATCGGCGCGGCGCTTGCAAAAACACTGCAGGCAGACGCGAGCTTGCCGCGCTTTGTGGCACTTTACGGCGATCTCGGTGTCGGCAAAACGGCGTTTGTGCGCGGTTTTACCGCAGAAATAGCACCGCATGTCGGTGTTCGTTCCCCTACTTTCACACTTGTCAATGAATACAGAGGCGGCGTGTGTCCGATCTTTCATTTCGATATGTACAGAATTACCTCCGAGGAGGATTTGTATTCCATCGGTTTTGATGACTATCAGGAACAAAATGCCTATTGCCTTGCGGAATGGTGCGAAAACATTCCGTTTGCGATTCCCGCCGCACGAGTTTGCGTTTTGATTGAAAAGACCGATTCCGCACATCCCCTACAGCGTCGAATTTCGGTCACCTGTCACACACATTCTGCCAAAGGAGGCGATATTTCATGTTGATTCTTGCTTTGGATTCTACCTCTGCGGTCGGCTCCGTGGCGCTTTGTGAGGATACAAAGCCATTGGCGCGACAGCTGATTTGCGCGGGAAATACGCACAGCGAGACGCTTTTGCCTGCCGTTGAGCATCTTCTTCGTTTGACCGGTCGCGATCTTTCGCAGGTGGAGCTGTTTGCCTGCACCACGGGTCCCGGCTCGTTTACCGGTGTTCGCATCGGGGTTGCCACCGTCAAAGGACTTGCCTTCGGGCGGAAGGTTCCCTGCGTCGGGGTTTCCGCAATGGAGGCGCTGGCATATAACCTTGTAGGGCTTGACGGTATTTACTGCCCTGTTATGAATGCAAGACACGGGCAGCTTTACAATGCCCTGTTTACCTGTCAAAACGGCGTGCTTACGCGCCTCTGTCCGGATCGGATTCTTTCGATTGCCGAGCTTGACCGCGAGCTTTCCGAGCTTTGTCCCAAGGAGGTTCCGATTCGTCCGGTAGGCGACGGATATGCGCTTGTCCAAAGCGAATTTCGGCTGGTTCGTCCCGCCTCTGTGCCGCTTCTTTTGCAGGAACAAAATGCGCTGAGTGTTGCACTTGCCGCGCATGCCGCCTTTTTGCGCGGAGAATTCTGTGATCAGAGTTTGCTTGTACCCGTTTACTTGCGACCGTCCCAAGCGGAACGAACGCGCGCCGAAGCGGAAAAAAGCAATAAAGGGCATCTTTGAAAATAAAACATCCCCGTTTCGGGGAGAAAGGAATTACATATGAACTCATCGAATCAGCCTTGTATTATTATTGGCTCCGACCACGGAGGCATTCATTTGAAAGCGGCTCTTATTCGCCATCTGCAGGAACGCGGCTTCAGCGTGACCGACGTCGGAACCTATTCGGAAGATTCCTGCAATTACCCGGATTATGCGGACGCTCTTTGCCGTCGCATTCAATCCGGCGAATTCGAACGCGGCATTTTGGTGTGCGGAACCGGCATCGGGATGTCAATCGCCGCCAATAAGCACAGCGGCATTCGTGCCGCATGCTGTGAAAACACCTTTTCCGCACGCATGACGCGCATGCACAACAATGCCAATGTTCTCTGTCTCGGAGAACGTGTTATCGGCGCGGGTCTTGCCTGTGATATGGTGGATTTGTTTGTCGATACCGAATTTCAGGGCGGCAGACATTTGCAACGCGTTGCCATGTTGGATGCGCTGGACAAAGCATAAATTTTAAATACCGAATAACTGAAAGGAAGCTGTCGACATGGGAGAAACCGCTCACAAAATTGCCGATCTTTTGCGTGCCGTTGCCGGTTCGCCGAATCCGAAAAATCAAACAACGGTCATCATTGCCGCCGCAGGAAATTCTGTTCGCATGGGCGGAGAGATTCCCAAGCTCTTTATGGATCTGTGCGGCTTGCCGGTCGGATTGCATACATTACTCGCGTATCAGAATGCTTCCTGCATACAGGAAATCGTTCTTGTTACCAAAAAAGAATATTTTCCCGTATATGAAGAATGGAAAAACAAATACGGGATTGATAAAATGACAAAAATCGCAGTTGGCGGAGAAACACGTACCGATTCGGTGCGTGCGGGATTGGAGGTCATTCATAAAAGCACTAAGTTTGTCGCCGTGGCGGACGGCGCACGCTGCCTGACAACCCCGGAAGAAATCAATCGCGTCTGCCACGCGGCATATCAACACGGCTGTGCCGTTGCCGCCGTACAAATGCATGACACCGTCAAAATCGGAGATAAAAATGCCTTTATTTCGGAAACACCCGATCGCAAAACCGTATGGCTTGCACAAACGCCGCAGGTGTTTCGCACGGCAATCTATCGCGCCGCCTCATATGTGGCGCAGGATGAAAACATACAGGCGACCGATGACAGTCAGCTTGCGGAGCATATCGGCAATCCCGTAAAGCTGGTTACCTGCAGTGACGAAAACAGAAAAATCACCACTACATTTGACCTGATATGTGCGAAAGAGGTGCTGAAGGCTCGTTTGGATCCCGCTTCCCCCTCCTACCGTCCCGAAATTGCCGCTTATCTCCAATCAGCTATGGCAAAATCGCTTTCCGAAATTCCGCAAAGTGATACGGAGGACGCAAAAGCATGAGAATCGGGCACGGTTACGATGTACACAGATTGGTTGCGAACCGACCGCTTCGACTTGGCGGCGTTTTGATTCCGTATGAAAAAGGTCTTCTCGGTCACTCGGATGCAGATGTGCTTTTGCATGCTATTATGGATTCCCTGCTCGGCGCCGCCGCGCTCGGTGATATAGGGACGCATTTCCCCGACAGTTCTCCCGCATACAAGGGGATTGACAGCACAATTCTTTGTCGGCGCACGCTGGAGCTGTTGAAAGCCGACGGTTACAAGGTTGTCAATATCGATGCAACCGTAATCGCCCAGGCGCCGCGTCTTTCCCCTTATATTCCGCAGATGCGTGCCGGCATTGCCGCTTTGCTTGAAATCGATCCTTCCGCTGTCAGCATCAAAGCGACCACCGAAGAAGGTCTCGGGTTTACCGGGGACGGATTGGGGATTGCCGCGCACGCCGTGTGTTTGATTG
>CAZMAZ010000059.1:0-9906 GCA_964564255.1 uncultured Clostridium sp.
TAGTGTGTTTGGATATGTAGATAACGGCAAGTATTATGGCGGCGGTTGGGATGGCATCGGTGCGCTAGACGTGTGCGGTTTCTCGGATGTTCGTTTTGATAATATCTATATCACGCGCATTGAAAAACACTTTGGCTGCGGACATAATGTATCCACAGATCCTCAGCTCCGGCTTGCGCTTCGCGCCATTGACGGCCTCGATGTTACGTTGCTTTCCGAGAAGGAAAAGGAGCACGCGGCAAAGGCGATCGAATGCGGCTATTTGTATCGCGATGGAGATATACTTTATACCAAAATTCTTGTAAGTGCACTTTCTGACAGAGATCGACTTTTTGACATCAGTAATGCTTTGCAGAAAGGATATTTCGATGCCGATGCCGAAATTGTTGCAGCGAAGGTTGCGGGGCTTATCAAAAAAGCCGTTCCCGATTATCTTTTCGGAGAATGGCGATTGGCAAATAACCTTGCGAGTATGCCGATTCTTGATGCGGTTGTTGAATGTCTTATCGAAAAAGGCGTATTAACACCTCCGGAGAACGGTGTTGGCGCAGAAGGTTGTTGGATGAGCGTAGAAAAGTGATAAAATACAAACTTCCTTCGTGCAGAAGCCCTTGCGCGAAGGAAGTTTTTTCTTGTGTTTCTCTATTTTTATTCGCGCATAATCGCTGCATTTTTGCCATTCTAATATCCGAGTAATCTGCCGATCTAAAGCCCGGCAGATTACTCGATATTCAAATGGTTACTTTTTGTAAACTTCAATCTCCATTAGGGAAAGAAGGTGACCATCATTGAATCCCTTTACGTCCCGTAAAGAGTAGGCAACAATGCGGATATAACGTCCCGTCACATGATCCAAGGTGCAGTCATAGGGCTCCTGACCGGCACGTTGCTCAGGGCATTCTCCGTTGTACACAGTGGTAAAGTTCGTGCCATCCTTCGACACCTCAATCCGGAACTTATAGGGGAAATAGTCATCCCCCGGTCGCCCAATTAACGATACTCGGTCGATCTCATAGACATATGCAAGGTCAATAAGTACCCACTCCTCGCCATCCGATGTTGAGTGGCGGTTGAGACCGGAAGTCCAGCCGGAGCCATAGTTTCCGTCCGTTAAGGCAGCAGGATCCCAGCCCGGGACCAAGCTGGATGCTGTCACACTGCGCTCCAGGGCAATGTTCGTGCCGGACGGCTCCTTCCCCGCGTTCGAATAAAGTGCATGGTTGTCCGGTGTGGGGATGCTACCATCATCGTAATATATCTCAATCTCAGTGATCTCATAATAGCCGCAATCTCGGCTGGCGGTCACACTCATGCGAACATATTGCGCCTCACAGGACTCAAAGGTAAACACGGGGACAGCGACCAGACAATCAGTATAATTCGTTTTGTTTATCACGGTTACCCAATGTGTGCCGTCAGTGGACACCTCAATCTTAAAATTCAGCGGGAAGGTATTACCGCGGGTATATTTCGTGCCGGCGGGATACACGTCCACACGATTGATCTGTGTAACTTTTCCCAGATCCACTTCCACATATCCGGTCGCATTGGCAGAGCGAAACCCCAGTGCGTTTGATACGCTGTCGTCACGAATACCATCGGTCAAGCAGTAAGCATACCAGCCATTCCCGGGATTCACGGTATCCACGGCGGGTGCCTTCCCCTCAGCCAGGTTGGCAGACTTGTTGGGCGTGTGAGCTATAATATTATCCTGCTGTCCCACCGCAAGGAGGATAAAACCGCCCGGTTCAAAGGTCAACTCGACCTTGCCGGAGGAAATATCCAGCTCAACATATTCTCCGCTGTTGAGTTCATACAGATGCGTGATGGCATCTGTCAAGGCGAATTCATGCGTTATGCTCTTGCTGTAATTCTTGTTTACCAGCATGATATAATCCCGACCGGTCTCTCGGTCCTCCATCAGGGAGATGATCACGCCGTTGTTGATGCCGGTTCTGGTATAGAGCGGCACATCATTTTTCTTGCAGGTTGTGATGCTCGCCTCAGTCCCGGAGGTGTGATATACCTCCTGCGCATCCAACCGAGCCAGAACAGGACCAACCTTGAGAATTTGTGCGTTGATGGAAGCCACATCGTCATAGATGTCGGTCTTTTCACCGTAAGGGGAGATGATAGCGTAGTCTTTTGGGTCACAGAATCCGGTTGTCCACCAAGTAAAGTAGGTCATGGACTTCAAACCATACGCCAGCCCTGCCGAAGTATGATAACGAATTTCGTTGCCGTTTGTGCGACGGAAATTACCGCCCTCGCCAATGGATTGGATGTAAAAAGCCGTGTCCACACCATATTTCAAGCCGATCTGACGGAATATATCCAGGTTATAGAACATATCCGCAACGCCACCGTCATAGGTGAAAGGATACTGATCATAGCACAGCGTGCCATAGTTCTCTTTTCCGGTTGCAATGATGGTATCTTCAAGATGACCATTGTAATTGTCAAATACCCATGTTGCATAATACGGAAGGAAGTTTAAGCGCGGATTTATGCCCGCTTTGGATATGGCGGCGCATGCCGTTGCATATATCCAGGGCTGTGCCGGTTCATCGATCACATGAATGTCCGTGATGGTTGGATTCTTTGCCAGACTCGTCACATACTCCATGATCTCGGTCTCGGACATGGAGAGCAAGGACTTTCCGTCCACACCCACCGAGTACGCGACTTTCAAACCGCGTTCGGTAGCCAATTTGAGTTGAAGGTCGGATGCCTCTTTGCTAATGGCGCCATCACGATTGGTGATCTCGATAAGCGTGATGTTGGCATCTCGGATCCAGTCATACTGCTCATCGTTCGTATATTCGTAAGGCGGCTCCCAGAAAATACCGATAGTGATATTCTTTCCCTCTGTCGGGAAGACATTCAATGCCGGATCTTCAACCGGCTCGGTCCGGGTTCCGGATTCTGTCGGCACATTGGTCTCGTATTCAGTCATAGTCTGTTTCTCCTCTGTTTTTTGTTGTGTATCCGCGGAAATAGAATCTGAAGTCGTACTGCTTTCAGCATCGGTTGGATTGTTTGTGCCGCTACAGGCTATACAGCACATAGCCGGCGCAAAAATCGCAAGCAGAATGGCAAGCAGGGACAACGCAAGGTGGACGCGACGATTCATGTTCATGGGGCGACTCTCCTTTTTTGAGTTATATCACTATTATACCATACTCTTGCCAAAAAAGCAACAGGTTTTCAACGTCTTGTCGAAATTTTTTAGAGGTGCCCTGATGCCGTTTGTCCAGACAAAACCGTTTGTGTCGAACAAGATTCGCAGACGGTTGGAACGAAACAGAAAATCCCTTGACAGAATCTTTTGAGTGTGGTATACTATTGATGATACGGATACGCTTGCGAATAATATTTGCGTTTCCCATTTAGCACAAAGGAATCTTTGTTTGTCGGTCATGAATAGGGAGGGTACAAATTATGATTCTGAAAACAGCATCCATTGTTGGTTACGGCAGATATTATCCCGGCACAATCGATGCCGATGTTACATATTGGTGGTTTTCACTTTACGACTATAAAGTATATGCCACGGAGGATTTAATCGCAAATTTTCATTATACCGATGACTCGGAGATCGAACAGTCCGGAATATTTATCCCGCTATTTAAGACGAATATTGAAGAATTGGAAAAAGAATATCTGTTAACCCGCACAGATAAAGAGGTGCGAGAGTACAAGAAAATAAAAGAAAAAAACAAGGGCAGCGATCCGGATACAATATTTAAAATATTTGTTGATCGTATGTGCTTATGGAAAAGCTGGTATTATTTCGAATATCAACGATTATCTCAAGACGCCGTTCAATGGTGCAGAGAAAACTACATTGTGTATATCCAAGACTAAGATCAAAAAAATGCTTTGCAGCATATCTATAGGAAATAAAAATACAGAAAGGAAATTACCATGCAAAATGTTATGAAGTCTTCCGCCTACAGGGCGGCACGCAAAAGAGCGGAGAAATTGCTCTCCACAATGACTCTGACCGAGAAGATCGGTCAGTTGTCGCAGTTTGGTACATCCATTTATACGAATGACGAGCAGACCTTTGATGATCACTTTGCCGAAGGCAAGGTGGGATCTTATTTGACCATTAAGGGAGCGGCACGTACCAACGGTATTCAGCGAGACCTGCTGAAAGCCACACGCTTGCCCATACCCGCGCTGTTTGCGGACGATGTCATTCATGGCTATCGCACCACTTTTCCCACACCGTTGGCGCAGTCCTGTACATGGAACCCCGAATTGACCCGCGAAGGATGTGAGATTGCGGCACGTGAATCCTATCGTGCCGGGCTGAAATGGACATTTTCGCCCATGGTGGATATTGCACGCGACCCGCGCTGGGGGCGCATTATGGAGGGCTACGGCGAGGATACTTACCTTTGCTCTCGCTTTTCCGAGGCTGCCGTGCGTGGTTATCAAGGCGACGGCGAAACAATCGGAAAGGACCACATTTTGGCTTGCATGAAGCATTATATCGCATACGGAGCCTGTATCGGCGGCAGAGACTATAACACAACCGATCTTTCGCTCGGGACTCTGCACGATGTCTATCTCCCGCCCTTTAAAGCGGGACTTGACGCCGGCGCGGCAACCGTTATGTCGGCTTTCGAGGATATTAACGGCGTTCCTGCCACCGGCAACCGCTACTGGTTGACCGACGTTTTGCGTGGGCAGTTGGACTTTGAGGGGTTTGTTGTGTCCGACGCGGGCGCTGTTGCCGAGCTTGTTGCGCACGGCTTTGCCGAGGATCTCAAGGATGCTGTGCGGCTGGCATTCGGTGCGGGCTGTGATATGATTATGGCAGGGGACCCTTATAACGACTATCTGCCGCAGTTGATTGAAGAGGGGAAAATCTCTCTTGAACAGGTGGACGCATCGGTGCTGTCTATTCTGACGCTCAAATATCTCTGCGGACTCATGGACGAACCTACTGTAGACGAAAACGGAGAGGATTGCTTCTTCTGCGATGCGCATATGGATGCCGCTCGTCGTGCAGCTCGCGAAACTGCCGTTTTGTTGGAAAATGACGGCATTTTACCGTTGACGCCCGCTGCTATGAAAGGTAAAAAGTTGGCGCTGGTGGGTGCACTGTCGGGCGAAGAAGGCAAACATCATTTGCTGGGCGGTTGGTCGTGTCTTTGCGATCCAGCACACACGGTTTCCATTGAAGAGGGCATAAAAAAAGCCTATGGCGCAGACACCGAGATCGTAACTCTGCGGGGTTGCGGCGTTCTGTGCGGCGAAAGCGAAGAAGAAAAAGCCGCAGTGCGGACAGAGATTCGCAAAGCTGCCGAGGCTGCCGCAGACTGCGATGTGATTCTTGTTACGGTCGGCGAGGAGGCGGGCATGGCAGGAGAAGCGAACAGCCGTTCCGATTTGTCCTTGCCCGGCTTGCAGGGGGAATTGGTGGAAGCATTGATTGCCACCGGCAAGCCGGTTGTCCTGTTGGTATCGGCGGGACGTCCGCTCATTTTGACACCCTATAAAGACAGAGTTGCCGCTCTTATGCTGATTTGGCAGATGGGCAGTGAGGCGGGGGATGCCGTGGCAGACCTTATTAGCGGTGTTGTTTCTCCGTCGGGGCATCTTACAACTTCTCAACCGGTATGCACGGGGCAAGTGCCTATCTACTACAATCATGTCAACACCGGTCGTCCCGCGCTGGGACGTTGGCCGTTTGAAGCCAAGTATCGCGACTGTCAAATCCAGCCGCTCTATCCATTCGGTTTTGGACGGTCCTATACAACCTTTGCCTACGAAAACATTTGCCTGTCGGCAACCGAGATGCCGCGCGACGGCGAAATCACAATTAGCTTGACGGTGCGCAATATCGGCACTTGCGACGGTGCGGCTGTGGTTCAGTTGTATATTCGCGACCTGGTGGGTTGTACTGTCCGCCCGGTCAAGGAATTGAAGGGCTTTGAAAAAGTGTTCTTGAAGGTCGGAGAGTCTCGTGAGGTGATTCTGCATCTGCCCGCCGCTCGCCTGGCTTTCCATGATCCCCGTATGAATCTTGTTGTGGAGCCCGGCAACTTCAAGCTGTGGATTGGCGAAGACTGTACGGATGAACGGTACGAATTTGATTTTGTCGTTAAGGAGTAAGGAATATGAAACAATTATCCTTTGAGCAGATATGTTCTGTCACGGTCGGCGCTCTCCGCATGTGGGAGGAAGAGGGGCAGGTGTGCTTTTCCAAATTGAGCGAGGCACAGGTTGAAAGCATTCTGGCGGCAGTTCCTGCCATCAATCCTTGCGCACTGGCAACTACGGGCATTCGTCTGGATTTCCACACAAATGCCGCTTGCATCGAGTATGAAACCGTCACCACGGGCTTGTATGAATTGAAGGTAGACGGATTTTTAACCTCTGCCATTCGCGCCGAAGCAGGACAACCTGTTACATACACACTCCCGCAGGACAGTAGGGAGCATCGCGTAACGCTCCATCTGCCCTCTCACGGAGAGCCGGGAGGGCTGCGCTATCTGGCATTGTCGGAAGGGGCAACCCTGCGGCGGCACGAGTTTGATCGAAAGTTTCTGTTTTTCGGAGATTCCATCACACAAGGATGGCACAGTGAGCTGGACACGCTGTCCTATGCCTATCTTTTAAGTGATCATTTTAATGCCGAAAGCGTCATTCAGGGGATCGGCGGGGAAACCTATCAGTCCTATAATCTCGCGCCTATGGATTTTTCTCCCGATACTATTTTTGTTGCTTACGGCACAAACGACGCCGATCAGCGCGCGACACTTGCGGAGGTCCGCGAGCATTGCGAAGCGTATTTAGAGAAGCTGCAGAACCTGTTTCCCGGCGTGCCTGTATATATTATTACGCCACCTTGGCGACTGGATGCCGATCGCCCGCGCCCTTGGGGGCGGGTTGAGCTGGCAACCGAGGTCATCACGGCAGTTGCGCAGGAGCGCGGTCTGCCGATATTGGATGCTATGACCATGATCCCGCACGATTCCCGCTTTTACGCAGATCCTCTGCATCCCAACGACCTGGGCTTTTGCGTGTATGCGCATGCGTTGATAAAAAGGATAAAAGGGCAAGGGAATTCCCGATAAGGGAATGGGTCTTGCGGCGAGTGACGATGACTGCGGCAATGTGCTCGTCGTATTCTTCGAGGAACAAAAAACATAGTTCGAATGTTTGATTTGTTTCATTTTTTTGCAAAAAGCTCTTGACCGACAGGAAAGAGTATGCTACAATGGATATAACCAACCGAAAGGGGAGGAGAAACAAATATGAAAATGAAGAAAATGCATGCAGTTATTGCTTGTCTGCTTTGTGTGGCGATGCTTTGCTCGCTTCCGATGCTTATCTCGTATGCAGAGGAAGATGCGAACACATTGACCGGCGAGGCCGCCAGAACGACCGAAGAATTGACGCTCGCGGACGGGACCAAAACGGGCGTATATGCAACGCAAATTACGTTGCAGGGCAGTACATACGGTGACAGACTGGTCAATGTTGCGGAATTTGACCTTTCCAACACGCATTTGTCGGTTGAGGTCATTAACAGCGGAGAATACATGGTATCTACGCAGACGGTAGCGGCGGCGGCGAAATCGTACAGCAATTCCCATGAGGGACAAACGGTTTTGGCGGCGCTGAACGGGGATTTGTGGATGACAGCGGTTCACAGCAACAAGAATGTGACCTCCAAGGTGCTTGCCGTTCCGCGCGGTGTTTTGATTATTGACCGCGAAATTTGGGCGACCGAACAAATTGACCAGGAAAATTTGATGGCAACAAATGCCGAGAAGGGAACACCTTCCCCGAACAAGGCGGCGTTTGGTGTAACCGATAAAAATCAGCCGCTTGTCGGCTCGCCGGATATTACACTGACCCTGGTGAACAAAACGCAAAATAAGACCGTGCAGCCGGACGGGTTGAACCGTCTTCCGGCAATGGATTCGATGATTGTTTACAATCATCGTGTTAACAACCAAAACTACGCACTCAAGGATGCTTATGAGATTGAAATCGAAGTAAGCGACAGCGCGGTTACCTTGAACGGCAAGGTTACCGGAAAAGTGAAACGGATTTATCCGTCCGGAGCGGTTACGCGCCCGGAAATCGGTGAAAATACCGTTGTTTTGACGGCACGCGGCAATCGAATCGATGCAATCTCCGATTTTGCGATTGGAGATGAAATCGAGATTGGTGCAACGCTGGTCGATCGGTACGGCAAAACCGAACAGTGGCAGAATGTTGTTGATGCCATCGGCGGACATATGACGGCATTGATGGACGGCATGGCGTATACTGCCAACGGGTCCACCGGCACCTATCCCACCTCCTTTGTCGGCTATCGCGCCGACGGAAAGGTTATGTTTGTGACGGTAACGGCACAGGAAGACGGAAAATATGCCGGCTTGCAGTATGCAAGGGCGCAAGCCTTCTGCCGCGAGCTCGGATACAATGATGTCTTTTATTTGGACGGCGGCGGCTCCACGACCATGGTGGTTTTGGAAGAAGGGGAATATACCGTTCGCAGTAAATCATCGGACGGTTCCGCTCGTTCGGTAATCAATTCGGTTGCTGTTGTCTGGAATACCGAGGCGGTGTGCGACAAGCAGGGCAGTCTTTCCTATATCACGTCACCGGTCGATTTTTCCGAGGTTGCTCCGACCTATTTGGACGGTGCCTTTTTGGCAGATCTGGTCGCCAATGAAAATGCCGTTTCCTCTGCCTATGACCAAGACTGCAAGGCGATGCGGTTGACGACAACGCAAAAGACCCAAGACCCGAATGCGGTGATTAGCTTTACCGAATTCAAACGTGTTGAGGCAAAAACATATCCGTATATTGTACTCAAGGTAAAAACCGACAATACCGCTTCTACCTCGCTTGTTCTTTATTATGCGGCAGGAGATATTGCGGGTGCAACTGCCGGCTATACGGTGGGTCAAACCTTGAAGTCGGGGAATGACTGGCAGTATTTGATTTACGACATGAGCAAAGCAAAGGGTTGGGATGGCAACATCAACAGCCTCCGTCTCGACATTTTTGACAGTGTCTATACCGATGCCGACGTTTCGGTTTGGTTTGGCGGGCTGACGCTCTGCAAAACCGCGGAAGAGGCAAATAAGGTTAAGGACGGATATATTCCCGAAGGCGCGATTGCGGACTATCTTGCATACATGGAATCCTTGCAGTCCGAAGAAACGACGGTCGACGAAACCGAGCAAACGACAGATCCGGACAATGAATCGAAGACCGAGGCGCCGACCGATGAAGCGCCGACCGATGAAGCGCCGACCGACGAAGAGACGACGACAGGTGAAGAAAATGTAACACCCGATGCGGGAGAGGTATCAACATCCGAACCTGCGACGAAAACGGGTTGCGGAGGTGTGATGACCGTTGCCGCTGTTCCGATGCTCTTGACCGGTGCGTGGATGCTTTTGGGACGTCGTAAAGAAAACGAAAATGAAGGCGAAAACAGGTAAAACGGGCAAAAACAAATAGATACAAATAATAGTCAAATAGGAATCAAATAGGAAACAAACAGAAAGGGACTTTTTGTCATGCGACAGTTTTTACATGCCACGTGACGAGAAGTGCCCTTTTGCTTGCTTTAAACGGCAGATTAAAGTTTCAACTGCACCCCCTTACGGTGCCGTTGAAGATGCCCGTTCATTACCTGTCCTAAATCCATACGAATGAAGACGGATCCAAAATATATGCTATTCAATTGAGGCAATGCTCTTTTTTGATCATAATGACCTCTCTTTTACGGATCTCGGTCCATCCGTCCGTCGTTCATCACAGCGGTCAATCCAATATAATCTCTTTTTTCTTTCCGTTTTTCTTTTTCGGCCACTCTCTGATGCGCGTAACGTATTCGAGGTTTATCGCTTGCAAGTTACC
>CAZMAZ010000060.1:0-9629 GCA_964564255.1 uncultured Clostridium sp.
TTCCTTAAACAATTCCCTGCGCCTGCATAGCATCGGCAACCTTGAGGAAGCCCGCAATATTGGCGCCTGCAACATAGTTGCCCGCCATGCCGTATTCTTTGGCGGCAGCGTCCAGATTTGAGAAAATGTTGACCATAATCCGCTGCAGCTCGGTATCCACCTGTTCAAATGTCCAAGAGAGTCTTTCGCTGTTTTGCGTCATTTCCAACGCCGATGTGGCAACGCCACCCGCATTCGACGCCTTTCCCGGCGCAAACAATACGCCATGACTCTGCAAATAGGAAGTCGCTTCCAACGTGCACGGCATATTGGCGCCTTCCGCCACCGCGATACAGCCGTTTGCCACCAGCGCTTTTGCGTCGTCAAGCAACAGTTCGTTTTGTGTCGCGCACGGCAGTGCCACATCGCATGCAACGCCTGCGAAAACGCCCCTGCCCTCGTGATAAACGGCAGAGGGTCTTGCCGCCGCATAGGCGGTCAAACGTGCACGGTCGACCTCTTTGACTTTTTTCAAAAGTGTAAGATCGATCCCGTCCGGGTCGTAAATCCAACCGCTCGAATCGGAACATGTAATCGGCTTTGCGCCCAATTGCCATGCTTTTTCGATGGCATAGATTGCCACATTGCCCGCTCCCGAAACCGCAACCGTCTTGCCCGCAATTTCCATATGATTGGCGCGAAGCATTTCTGCGGTAAAATACAGCAAGCCGTATCCTGTTGCTTCCTTGCGCGCCAGCGAACCGCCGTAACTCAGTCCTTTGCCTGTCAGAACGCCTTCATACACGCCGCGAATGCGTTTATACTGTCCGTACAAATAGCCGATTTCGCGCGCTCCCGTGCCAATATCCCCCGCGGGGACATCGGTATCGGCACCGATATGGCGATAAAGTTCTGTCATAAAACTCTGGCAAAATGCCATTACTTCACGGTCGGACTTCCCCTTCGGGTCAAAATCCGAGCCGCCCTTGCCGCCGCCGATCGGCAAGCCGGTCAACGCGTTTTTGAAAACCTGTTCAAATCCCAAAAATTTAATAATTCCCAAATTAACCGACGGGTGCAAACGAATGCCGCCTTTATACGGACCTATTGCACTGTTAAATTGCACACGGTAGCCGTTATTGACCTGCACCATGCCCCGATCATCCACCCACGGCACGCGGAATAAAATCTGACGTTCGGGTGTTGTCATTCGCTCCAGCAACGCCTCTCTGCGATAGACATCTTCATGCGCTTGAATCACCGGACGTAAAGATTCCAACACTTCTCCAACCGCTTGATGAAACTCCGGCTGTGCCGGATTTTGCGCAATCACGCGCTCCGCAACTTGATCAACATACGACATAACATCCTCCTTCGCAAAACCAAGTAATACGCCGATTTTGCAATTTTTATTTTCTATTATTCATATTATAGCGACATGTATCGCATTTGTCAAGTACTTTTTTGCCGATTTTGCAATATTTTTTCGGATTCTTGCAAAAGCGGCGCTTTACTTCTCTTTTTTCTTGCCCTGCAAATCGGTTCTGCGCAAAACCAAGGAGGCGGTAATGCCTGTCAAAATACCGGTCAAAACACCGGAGAGAAGCAATACCGGGAAATACCACACAAGTGCCTTTGTGTCGGTTACCCGAATTGCCAAAAGAAGCTGCCCCAAATTGTGCGCAACACCGCCGCAAACGCTAACCCCGACAACAGAAAACAGGTCAATGCGTTGCAAAATTGCCATGACAAGCAAAGAAAGCATGCCGCCGCACAGGCTGTACAGCATGCCGGCAAGGTTTCCGAAAGTAAAACCGACCAGCAAAATACGCAAAACAGACAAAAGGAACGCATCCCGCACGCGCATGCGATAGAGCGCAAATAAAATAACAATGTTGGATAAACCGAGCTTGACGCCGTAAAAGCCAATCGGTAACGGGATTGCAAATTCCAGATAGGAGAGCCCAAAGCAAAGCGCAATCAAACATCCCATAAGTGCCACATGTTGCACCGCGGTATTATCCCGCAATCGCATCGGTCTTCGCCTCCTCTCCCTTTCGGTCGGTTACGGTCACCGTAACGCGGTTCGGAAGACACACGATGCTTTCGCCGCTTCGCTTGATCGGCGCATGTCGCAAACAATCCCCGCCGGCACAGTTTGCCGTGCGCATATACACCTGCCCGTTTTCCACGACAACCGTGTTCCCCTCAAGTACAAGTTCCGCATCGGTATCCAGCGGCAAACAAGCAACCACACGGTCATTTTGGCGCACGACCGCATATGTGCCATCGCTTGCGAAAAGAGCGGCAATTGCAAAAAGAACACCCGCAATTGCCAAAATGCATGCAATCAGCAGGACATCACGTTTTTGAAACATCACCCCATCTCCTTTCCGTTTGTTCCGATTTATTATACCATTATACTATGTCTCTTTGCGTTTGTCAATAAAAAGTCTTGACAGATGCAAAAAACTGTGTTACAATAGATTTGTTATCGGTTATTATCTCCGCGGCAGGTCTGCGGCGAAAGGAGGGAGCCACTTGCGCACCGTATTTCCTACATTGCTTGGAAACGATCGCTTAAAAGAACGTTTCCGCGACGACATGCAAAACGGAACCGTGTTTCACGCATATATTTTGGAAGGCGCGGCAGGCAGCGGCAAGCACACATTGGCGCGGCAGGTTGCCGCGGCACTCAACTGCACGGCACGAGACTCGCAGGATGCTTCTTTGCCGATTCCCTGCGGCACTTGCAGTCACTGCCGTAAATTTCTGACCGACCGCTCCCCGGACCTGCGTTACATTCGGCGCGAAAAAGACCGTGTCGGCATCGGTGTGGACGCGATTCGCTTTTTGGCAGGGGATATTGCCGTCGAACCCAACGACGGGGACAAAAAAATTTATATCATTGAAGATGCGGACACCATGACGGCGCAAGCGCAAAATGCTTTGCTTCTGACCTTGGAAGAGCCCCCTTCTTATGCGCTCTTTTTCCTGCTTTGCGAAAATGCTTCCCTTCTCTTGGAAACCATTCGCAGTCGTGCGCCGATTTTGCGTATGCAAATGCCGGAGCATGACCTGCTTCTGGAGGCTTTACGTGCGGACCCCGAGTGTAATGCCGCATTTGCCACACAGACAGCGCAAGCCATAGAAGGTATTTTGCAAGCATCCGGCGGTGCGCTGGGGCGTGCCAAACAGCTTTTGGCGCCCAAAGCCGCCAAGCAAATTACCGCTTTGCGCGAACGCGCGGCGGAATTTGTGCAGCTTCTCATAACCGGAGACAGCGTAAAACTGCTTGCCTTTGCAAACAGTATCGGCAATCTGCGCGCCGATGTACGCATGCTGTTGGAAACAGCTTTGCCCGCTTTGCGCGATCTTGCCGTGCTCAAACGAGACCCCGACGCCGTTCTCTGCTTTTACACCGACCGCGCGGAAGCGATTTCGCTGTCCGACGCCGTCTCGCTCAAGCGAATTCTGTGCTGTTATGAAGCGCTGAACGATGCCATGGAGCGCATTGCCGTGCAAAACGCCAATATACGACTCACCCTTCTCCGCACACTTTCCGATGTGGGGCTGATCTGAAAAGTCAAAACCAAGCAAACCTCTGAATAAAGGAAATATATATATGGAAAACAATCAAACAAATCAAAATAAGCAAGAACAAAAAGGCAAAAAGCCTTACCGTAAGCCGCACAACCGCATGGCGCAAAAACGGCAATCGGACCATTTGCGGGACGCTGTCGCCGACGATTTGACCGCGCAGGAGCTGGCGCGTGTGCAAACGCCCCCTGTTGCCCCGACACAAAAGCAGGAACAACCCGTGCCGACCAAAAAAGCCAAAAATTCGGAAGTGGGTGCGGCAAATACCAAAGGACAAGCAAAGCCGGGAACGCCACCGCAGGGGAAGCGCGAGCCGGCAGGAAGACGCACGCGCCAACCCGCGCGCCGACAAGCAACAGAATTGCCAAAGGAATCAGCCTTTTTCTTCGACGACGATTTTTCCGATTTTATTTTGTCTGCACGCAACACACGTAAAAAAAAGGAGTCGGCTTTTTCGACGCCCACTGCGCAACCCGAGCCTCCCTCTCCCTATCCGCCCGGTCCTGAGGTGCTGGATGACATCCCGCGCATAAGCTACGCCGCCGTCGGCGGAAAGAAAGAGCCGGAGCAACCGTTGCTCTGCATTGTCGGCGTTCAGTTCAATGCGGCGGGCAAGATTTATTACTTCGACCCCGGAAAAGAAACCTACAACGAAGGAGAACGCGTCATTGTTGAAACAACGCACGGACTGGAATTCGGCACAATCGCACTGGAAAATCGCATGATTACACAATCCGATGCCATCAAAGCGTTGCGTCCCGTCATTCGTCGCGCCACTGCCGAAGATATACAACATGACCGCGAGAATCATGTAAAAGAAGAGGAAGCATTTCAAATCTGTTCGCAGAAAATTCAAGCACACGGGCTGGAAATGAAACTTGTAGAGGCACAGTACACCTTTGACAACTCAAAATTGCTCTTTTATTTCACTGCCGACGGCCGTGTGGATTTCCGTGAATTGGTCAAAGACTTGGCAAGTGTATTCCGCCTTCGTATTGAGCTGAGACAGATCGGCATTCGCGACGAATCCCGCATGATGGGCGGTCTCGGTGCCTGCGGACGTCCGCTTTGCTGCGCAAGTTTCCTCAATGACTTTGTGCAGGTGTCCATCAAAATGGCAAAAGAGCAAAATCTGTCCCTCAACTCCGGTAAAATCTCCGGCTGTTGCGGAAGACTTATGTGCTGTTTGCACTATGAATATGAAACCTATCGCGAGGAAGCGCGCCTGATGCCGCAAATTGACAGCCGCGTGCAAACACCGGACGGCATTGCAACCGTCTGCGAAATCAGCCCGATTCCGGGAACAATTAAGGTTCGCTTCGATAACGCGGACCTGCCCGTGAAAACATTTTATAAAAAAGATGTTTCCCCGCTTGTCCCGCCCCCTTCCGCGGAACTCCCCGCGGATAATGACAAAGGAGAGCTGCAAATAGCGGAATAAAGGGGAAACGATATACCGTAAATGATAAACCTGCCCAAAACAAACTGTCTACAGTTTGTTTCGCTACGCTAACTTGGTGCAAACCGACAGACAAATAAATAGTCAAGCAGGAAACTACTCATTCGTTTGGTAGCTTCCTGCTTAATTTCGTTACATTTTACAAAAACCCGCCGCCCGAATGGTCTGTTTCGGGCGGCGGGTTTATTCATATTTTGCTCCCGGTTTGCTCCTGCTTTACATCAATTGCATCAATTACATCAATTACATCAATTGCATCAATCACATGGATTACATCAATGCGCGCAGGGCTGCTTTGTCCAGGACAGTGACGGTGCCTCGTCCCATTTTAACATATCCCTCTGTTGCAAAACGCTTGAGCATACGTGTAACCACCTCACGGACGGTTCCCGTATGGCGTGCAATCTGCTCCTGCGTAAGCGACAGAACCGTACTTCCGGTGCGTGCCGATTCCTCAATCAAAAAGGAGGCAAGTCGGCGGTCGTATCCGAGAAACATAATCTGCTGCATGGTCCACATCACATCGGAAAAATGCGTCATTGCCGTGCGCAAAACAAAGTTTTCAAATTGCGGATTGCTTTTCATCAATGTAGCGGTCATGGGCGCAGACAACATGCGCAAAGAGGTATCGGTTTCGGCTTCTACGCTGACATCAAATGTAATCTGTCTAATCACGCAAGAGGCGGCAAGCACACAAAAATCTCCTGCCTCCAATCGAAACAAGGTAACCTGGCGTCCTTCCTCCGACAGAATGGAAACGCCGATACGCCCCTCTTCCACATAAAACATACCGAGACAGTTCCCGTCATGGCGATGAATCATCTCTCCGCGTGTGTACCGTTGCATACGAAAATTGTTGTCAAACAATTGTTTTTCCTCTTCCGTAAGCACTTCATAAAACGGCATTTCCGCCCTCATACTTTCTCTCTCCTTTTCAAAAAGCCTTTAGGGTACAAGCAATACAAAAAGTGCTCGCATCAACCGCCGAGATACGCTCGGCGAATGGAATCGTCCGCCAAAAGCGCTTCCCCTGTGCCGGTTTTGACCATATTACCGATTTCCAACACATAAGCGCGATCGGAAATTGCCAGCGCTTGCTTGGCATTCTGCTCCACCAATAGAACAGTGGTCCCTTTTCGGTTCACGGTTTTAATCATTTCGAAAATAGTCTTAACATAGAGCGGCGAAAGTCCCATGCTCGGCTCGTCCAAAAGCAGCAGTGTCGGATGCGACATCAATGCGCGGCTCATGGCAAGCATTTGCTGTTCACCGCCCGAAAGCGTGCCCGCAATCTGACCGGAACGCTCCCGCAAAACAGGAAAATACCCGTACATTTGCTCCAGTGTTGCGGCAATTTCCCATTTATCGGAACGGGTATAGGCGCCCATACGCAGATTTTCCGCGACCGTCAATTCCTGAAAAATATGTCTGCCTTCCGGCACCTGTGCAATTCCCATCGGCACAAGTTTATGTGCCTGTATATCGGTAATATCCCGTCCGCCAAAGGTAACCGTTCCCGCCGTTTTGGGAATCAAATTGCAAAGCGCATGCATAATAGTGGTTTTCCCTGCGCCGTTTGCCCCAATCAGCGAAACGATTTCCCCTTTTTGCACGGAAAAAGAGACTCCCTTAATCGCACGAATCAGTCCGTAACTGACCTGCAAATCTCTGACTTCCAAAAGTGCCATATTAACCTCCGAGGTATGCCTTGACCACTTCGGGATGATGCAACGCCTGCTTGGTTGCGCCCTGCGCCAAAGTAGTACCGAAATTCAAAACCGTTACACGGTCACAGATGCCGGAAACCAGATTCATGTCATGCTCAATCAACAAAACGGTCAGGTCAAATCGGTCCCGAATAAAACGAATGGTTTCCTGCAATTCTGCCGTTTCCTGCGGATTCATGCCTGCCGCCGGCTCATCCAAAAGCAAAAGTTTGGGTCCGGTCGCAATCGCACGTGCAATTTCCAGCTTGCGCTGTTTTCCATAGGGAAGATTGCAGGCAAGATTATTACGGTCCTCCAAAAGTCCGAAAATATCAAGTATTTCTTTTCCGCGCTCCCGCATTTCCTTTTCGACACGAAAATGCCGCGGCAAACGAAACATACTTTCAAACAAGGTGCACCGATATGCCGGTTGATCTGCCAAACCGACCATGATATTACGTACTACCGACATATTATTAAACAGTCGAATGTTTTGGAAGGTGCGCGCAATACCCTTATGGTTAATCGCTTCCTGGTGCAATCCGCGCAAGGATTTGCCGTTTAGGAAAAAATCTCCTTCGGTCGGCATATAAACACCGGTTAAAAGATTAAAGACCGTGGTTTTCCCTGCGCCGTTCGGACCGATCAGTCCGTAAATTTCACCCTTTTCCACCTGCAAGTTGACATCCTGCACCGCTTTGAGTCCGCCAAAGGAAATCCCCAGATGCTCGGTACGAAGCACATATTCTGTTTTATCCATTACTGTCCCCTTCCCGTCCGATCCGGCTTGTCCGGTGTGAATTCGTCGCCCGGCTTTAAATCGACCGACAAAATCTCGTCCATTTTAATCTTGGTCGGAATCTCCGACCATTCGGCGGCGTCGTCCTTGATGACCGAGGGGTCATGCCGACGCAATTTGCCAACCAAGCGTTTGATGCTGTATTTCTCGCGGAATTGCTTGAGTGCCGGCGCATTGTTGTAAATGACAATCACAATCAAAATCAAAGCATAAATCAAATCCTTGAAAACCGCCGTGTCTCCGGTTAAAACCGTCCGCAATTTATAATTCAGGTAGGTAATCAATGTTGCGGAAATGATAGAGCCTGTGATATTGCCCATGCCGCCCAAAACCACCATCACAAGAATTTCGATGGAATAACTGTATCCGAACTTCGGTGCCTGCACGGTCGACTGCGTATAACTGAAAAGGACACCTGCAATCCCCGCAAAAAAGGCAGACACGATAAAGGCAACCAATTTATATTTGGTGACGTTGACACCGGTTGCGCGTGCGGCAATTTCATTGTCGCGAATGGCGGTAATGGCACGTCCGTGTTTACTGCGCATTAAATTCTGAATCACAAACAAGGTTATAAGCACAATAACAAAGCAAATAATAAACAATACGTTTTTATTGTAACGAGGTGTTTTCAATCCCATGGTGCCGCCGAACAAACCTTCGGGTGCTTGTTGAAAGACAACCTTGACAATTTCACCGAACGCAAGCGTTACAATGGCAAGATAATCTCCCTTTAAGCGCAACGCGGGCAAGCCAATCAAAAAGCCGAAAAATGCCGCAAGTGCCCCACCTGCCAAAAGGGACAATAACAGGGCAAGCAAACCATTTCCCCACGCCTCTGTCAAAACAACCGAAATTTTTCCGCCAAGATAAGCCCCGACACACATAAAGCCCGCATGTCCGAGACTCAGCTCTCCCAAAAAGCCAACCACCAGACTGAGCGAAACCGCCAAAATGACGCTGATGGCGATATTTTCCAAAACGAGCTGCACGGAAGAACGAAGACTGCCCGCAAGTTGCAAACCGCCAAAGAGGAGAAGCGCCGCGGCTACGATGATGTAATTGACATAATACTTCCACTTCATTTTTCGTATACGACCAAAAAGCGCACTCATTATACCTTCTCCCTTCTCTTCTTGCCGAGAATTCCCGTGGGTCTGACAAGCAGAATCACAATCAGCAAAGAAAACTCAATGGCATCTTTATACGGTGCGATGACGGGAATGGCATCGCAAATGCCCTCTACCAATCCCAACACCAAAGACCCGAGCATTGCACCGGGAATCGATCCAATCCCGCCGATGACCGCCGCCGTAAAGGCTTTAATACCGGGCATGGCACCGAAGGTATTGGTCAGATAGGGAGATTGCAAAAGATAGAACAACCCCGCAAGTGCCGCAAGGGAAGACCCAATGGCAAAGGTCAAGGTAATAATACTGTTTACATTGATTCCCATCAATTTTGCGGCGTCGCGATCTTCCGAAACCGCGATCATGGCACGTCCGGTTTTGCTGTATTTGACAAATACACTCAAAACCACCATCACAATCAACGAAACGGCAAGCGTCACAATTGTTGATATTTTAATATCCAAACCGCCGACCGTAATCTTGCCGAGCGACGGCACAGCGACATACTTCGGCGCGGAACCGAAGCAAATCTGTGCCAGGCTTTGCAATAGGTAACTGATACCGATTGCCGTAATCAATACCGCCAACGGCGAAGCGCCGCGAAGCGGTCGGTACGCCACCTTCTCGACAGTCATACCGAGCAACATACATAGTACAACCGACGCAACAACAGCGGCGATAAATACCCAAAGTGACCCGCTTGTGGCACAAATCACACACAAAACATAGCCGCCTACCATGATAATGTCACCGTGCGCAAAATTCAAAAGTTTGGCAATCCCGTACACCATGGTGTATCCCAAAGCGATCATGGCATAGATAACGCCGATATTCAGACCGCTTATTAGGGTTTCAATTATTTTCATGATCTTTATCCTTTGCTTTTTTACATATAAGGGCACCTCTAACAATTCATCGCACGCAGATTCGGCGAGATCTTTTCCGTCAGTTGTCAC
>CAZMAZ010000061.1:0-9518 GCA_964564255.1 uncultured Clostridium sp.
CAGATGGTCAAGAAGATGATCGAAAGCTACGAGAACAACGTACAGTCCAAATAAGGTATAAGATTACCCGGCAAATGACAATTTGATGCGACTGCAAGGGCAAAACGGCATTGACAAAATGGGAAGACGCAGAAGTCGCAAAACACAAAAGAGCGAAGCCGAAAATGCCCGAAAAGCAGGCAAAATTCGAAAACTGAGACAGTAGGAACATTGTATAGCAGCATCGAAACAAAAAACGCAAGACACCCCGTTTCGGCGGGGTGTCTTGTCGATAATATTCAAAACTGTTTGATAACAGTTGCCGCACAAATGATCGAATCCGTATCCTCTTAGCGATATGCCTCCATTCGCAATACCGCATTGCGGAACCGCTCATGCGTGCGAATGGGCGCCCAAATGCGGGCAGAGAAATTACCCTGCAAGAGTCGCGCGCACTTGGAAAAGGTCAAAGACTCGCCTTCTCCGCCCTTTTGATAAGCGACTGTATTAATCAAAACAGAAGAATACCGTGCTTGATCGGGACGCTTGTCATAGGCAATGGCATGGTCAGCCATCTTGTCCACACAATCCAGCGCTTTGTCCTGTTCTCCTTGCATCAAATGCAACATGGCAAGTTGACGGTAGGAATTCGCAAGGCGGTCGTGATAAAAGAGCAGCTGCTCTTTGTCAAAAATCAGATGCATAAGTGAAATACCGCGCTCCAAAATTTCAATTTTTTGCCCGGTTGAATAGTGGTTTCCCGAAATATCCGGCACGCAGGCAAGATTATACAAATGCCACCAAATATTGTCCGCAAACAAAATCAGATTTTTCTGTGCTTGCCCGAACGCAATTTCTCCGGTTAGCACCGTTGCCTTGATAATCTCACTGCAATAGGACATGGAATGCAATTGATCGGCAATGGCAAGGGCGCTTTCATCGTCGCGCAATTGGTGCGAATAGATGTCGCAAAGCGTCTTTTTGGTTTCGTCGCGCAACGCATCATCGGTGCAATCCTCCAAAATATGATGGCAAATAGTAACTGCTTCTTGTAAATCTTCTTTTTTAGGTCTGCCGACAGCATTCAGCGCCGAAAGAACAGTCGCAAGTTCTAATTGCAGAGGATAAGAGGACGGAATTTCCGCAACCGCTTCGCGCAAAAGCAAAAGCGCCTCGGACAAGCGTTCCTGTTCCTCCAATTCGGAGATGCGACTGATGTATTCATTGACCCGCTGTTCCTTCTGTGCGCCGTCGTAGCAAAGAAGCTCATCCATGGTAACACCGAAAAAATCCGCGATGCGCGGCAAATACTCAATGTCGGGATAGCAGGTCTCGGATTCCCAACGGGAAACCGCCTGCGGCGTTACACCAAGACGTGAAGCAAGATCGTCCTGTGTTACATCATTTTTTTTGCGCAAAAGGCGAATTTTCTTCCCTATTTTTACAGTCATCATAATCGTATCCTCTCTTACAATATTTGCATAATCGGTCAAAAGTAACCAGACGCAATTTGCCGCAACACATGCAGTCGAATTTTGTCGTATTCATTATAACGCAATCGGTAAAAAAAGTCAATACAAAATTGAAAAATAATTGTTTGGTTGACTTTCAAAAAATAAAGTAACACAAAAAATTTACGAAAATCTCTTTACATTTTCTGCGGAATATGATAAAATAATCGGGAGCGATCGCGCGTTTGAGACAAAAAAGCGAGAAAGGATGACCGCAACATGAAAAATGAAAAAATTGAAATTCCCGAGCAGGACTTTGAACTGCTTTGCCGTGGGCTTTTGACCTTAACGACGGTCGAAGATTGCAAGAATTTTTTGATGGATTTGTGCACCCCTTCCGAAATCAATGAGATGGCATCCCGTTTGAAAACCGCAAAGATGTTATGCGATCGGCGTGCTTACGGAGATATTGCCGCGGAAACCGGACTCAGCAGCGCAACCATCAGCCGCGTTAATCGCGCTATGCGCTTTGGAAGCGGCGGTTATGAGCATGTATTGGATATGATGCGGCGAAAGGAAAAACGGTATGAATTTTGATTCCGATCTCGGTGATAATTATCGTGCGCTTGCGCCGGTTTACGACCGTCTCAACGACGAAATCGATTACGAAGCGTGGGCGTGCTTTGCGGAGCACTGCATGGATCTTTTTTGCAAGGAGCGTCCGTCGCTTGTGCTGGATCTTGCCTGCGGCACCGGCAGTATGACCATTGCCATGGCAAAACGCGGCTATGAAATGATTGGCATTGACGCGTCCCCCGATATGCTTGCGGTCGCCTATGACCGCGCAACAGATGCCGGACAGCATATTCTTTTTTTGGAACAGGATATGCGCTCTTTTGAATTGTACGGCACGGTGGGGGCTGTTCTTTGCTGTTTGGATAGCCTGAATTATCTGACAGGGGACGGGGAACTGGCACAATGCTTTTCGCTTGTGCACAATTATCTTGACCCGGGCGGTTTGTTTTTCTTTGATGTCAATACGCCGCATAAATTTCAAACGGTTTACGGCGATTGTGCGTACGTACTGGAAGACCAAGACGGTGAAATCTTTTGCGGCTGGCAAAATCATTACGAAGAAGAAACGCGGCTTTGCACGTTCGCTTTGTCCGTATTTTCACGGCAACCGAGCGGCGCATATCTGCGCCGTGATGAGATACAAACCGAACGTTGTTACACAAAAGAAGAAATTACCGAGGCTTTAGCGGCGTCGGGAATGGAGCTTTTGGGAATTTTCGGGGATTATAACGCATGCCCCGCCGGGGATACGCACGAGCGATGGTATTTTTGTGCTCGTGCCATCAAATAAAACAAAAAAACGGGAAAGAACGAAAAAAAACGAAAAAGAGGGAAATCCATGAATGAATCGACCATTTTGCGTGCTATGACCCGGGACGGCAGTGCACGCATTCATGTTATCCGTTCCACCGATATTGTGCAAGAAGCAATCGAGCGGCACCATCTTTCTCCCACAGCCGCCGCGACGCTCGGGCGTCTTTTGACCGCAACCTCGGTTATGGGTTGCATGCTGGGAAAAGAAGAAAACAGCGTAACGGTAATGCTGAACGGCGACGGACCGGCGGGCAGAGTTTTGGCAGTATCGGATGATTTGGGAAATGTGCGTGGATATGTGCAAAATCCGGCAGTGGATTTGCCGCTCAAATCCAACGGCAAGCTGGATGTCGGCGGCGCCGTCGGCAGGGGCGTATTGCACATTTTGCGCGACACGGGAGCGGAGGAGCCGTACAGCGGCTCGATTGCCCTGGTCAGCGGGGAGATTGCCGAAGATATTGCCGCATATTATGCCGAAAGTGAACAGGTGCCGACCGTCTGCGCGCTTGGCGTCCTAATTGATGTTGACGGTTCTTGCCGTGCTGCCGGCGGAATCATCATTCAACTCTTGCCCTTTGCGGATCAGACTGTGGTTGATTTGTTGGAGCGCAATGCCGCCTCTCTTGCGTCGATTTCCGCTTTGATTGACGGCGGGGCGGATAATCGGGAATTGCTGTCGATTGCCTGCAAGGATATTCCGTTTGATATTTTTGACGAGCTGCCGGTTGCCTATCGTTGTACCTGCTCACGGGAACGCACGGGGCGGGCACTTCTGTCACTCGGTCGCGGGGAGGTACGCAAAATGCTTGCGGAACAGCTTGCGGAAAACAAACCGGATGAATTGGAGGTCTGTTGTCGCTTTTGCGGGCAGGCGTACACCTTTTCACGCGCGCAGCTTCGTGACATGTTTTCCGAATGGGAGCAGAAGCGGTAAAAAGGAAATATAAAATAGAAGGAGAATAGGAGATAAAAATGGCAATCAAGAAAATAGAAAAAAAGGTGCTTTCAGCTGACAAAACACATATGCTTGCGGGTGTTGCTTATTTGCCGGAGGGAAAGGTAAAAGGCATTTTTCATGTCGTGCACGGCATGGCGGAGCACATCGGAAGATATGATGATTTTATGTCTAAAATGGCGGAGGAAGGGTATATTTGCGTCGGTTACGACCATCTCGGACACGGGAAAACCGCAAACGATGCGTCGGAACTGGGCTATATTGCCGCCAAAGACGGTTGGTTGTTGCTGCCGATGGACGTATGTAATTTCGGAAACGCCATGCGCATGGAATATGGCGCGGAATTGCCGTATTACTTGATGGGTCACAGTATGGGATCTTTTGTTGTGCGAGTCGCCGCCCTTTTGTATGTGGACCCGGATAAGTTAATTGTCATGGGGACAGGCGGTCCGAACCGTTTGACAAATCTCGGGCTGGCACTGATTGGCACGGTCAAGCGGTTTAAGGGAGATCACTATGTTTCGCAATTGGTGGATCGTTTGGCATTCGGTGCATATAATACGCGTTTTAAGCAGGAGCACAGCAAACGTTCGTGGCTGACTACCTTGCCCGAAATGAGAGAAAAATTCAAAAATGATCCGCTTTCCGGCTTCAAATTTACAGTCAGTGCGATGGAAGATTTGCTTCGCCTAAATAAACTTGCCAACTGTAAAAAATGGTTTGCGGGCATGCGGAAGGATTTACCGATTTTGCTTTTGTCCGGAACAGACGACCCGGTTGGCAATTACGGAAAAGGCGTTAGCAAAGTGTATCAAAAGCTTAAAGCGAGCGGTGCCGATGTCCGCATGAAACTGTACGACGGTTGTCGACACGAGATTTTGAATGATGCCTGCGCGGCAGAAGTGACTGCCGATATTCTGCACTTCTTGTCGGAGGTGCAAGAAATCGATACCGCACCGAAAATCGAAGCGGGTAAAAATTAAATTGCTTGCAACCAATTGTCGGGAATGAAGGATAATTGCAAAAAAACACAGCCTTATTTTACTGTGCTTTTCCCTGTGCAAATTTACGGTTTTGTTTTTGCCGGTATTTCATCTCGACTATTGACAAAAAACTTTGGGAACCTTTTACTGTTCGGCATGCGCCGAACAGTAAAAGGTTCCCTTTGTTTTCCTATTCAGAGCAAATCAGTCAACATTTGCCGTTGTGGTTTCTTCCGCGCTTTCCGGCTCTCTGTAAACCAATTCATCGACATACTTCTTAATTGCCTCGTTTTGGGTCTTTGCCGCAGCCTCTTCCAGCACCGGTTTAACAGTCGGCGTGAAGATAAAATCGCCCAGATTTTCGGCTGTCAAATTCATATTGTCCGGGAATGTCACCGCGGTAATCTTTTCGCACTTATAAAATGCAAGATCTCCGATGGAAAGCAATGCGTCACAGAGGGCAACGCTGCCGACTTCGGTACATCCCATAAATGCCGCTTCTCCGATGGCGGTTACCGAATCGGGAATCACAACGCCGACAGAACCCGCGACGCCAAAAGTCTCAAGGGAACTGCAATCGTTGAATGCCGCTTTTCCGAGAGCCGTGCAGGCTGTTCCCGTATACTTATTGCCGCGATCATCGGATTGCTCTCCGGTTTCAAAAATGACACGCTTGAGAGAGGTGCAGCCGTAAAATGCGGCGGTACCAATCGATTTGACGGATGCGGGAATAATAATCTCTTCCAAAGATGCACAACCTGCAAATGCAAAGTTTCCGATGCTCTTGACCGTTTCCGGCAATTTAATTGAGGTCAGCGAAGTGCAATAGTAAAACGCCTGGTCGCCGATTCCGCTGATCGGACGGTCATTCATCGTAAAGTTGTCGGTCATATCAATCTCGGTGCAACCGGATTTGACAGACACTTTGGTGATGATGGCGGTCTCACCGATCGCATCTTCATACGTAAATTCGCCACAGGGCTTGGATACAACATACTTTGCGCTGACATATCCCGCAATCGAATCCAAACCGCCGTTGGTATTGGCACAGGAAATCATGGACGCCGCCGAAAAAAGAAACAGTGCGGCGAGGGTTAGGGCAGAAATCTTTTTCATAGAATCCTCCGTGATAACATCATTCGTATTACTATTATACAACAAAAAAATCGGCTTGTCAATAGACCGAAGCGGAATAAAAAAAAATTTACACTTTTTTCTCACATTTTTTTGGCATATCTCCCCCTTTTCCATTGACATACGCGGCATATTGTGGTACAATACAAGAACCGGATCCCGATTCGACGGCGAATTTCCCGTCTACGGCATCTCCTTTCCTTGCCCGGTCGGGCAAAACACCGAATATTTTTCTTTTTCCGTTTTTCCCGTTTTTTCATTTTTCCGTTTTATCTGCGTAATTCGCAAGAGAGGAAGCATTCACATGAACTACCGTTTTTCCAAAAGCATAGAAAATCTCAAACCGTCCGCTATTCGCGAAATTTTAAAGGCGCCAAGTGATGCGGATACCATAAGTTTTGCCGCAGGCAATCCCGCCCCCGAATCCTTCCCTGTCGCCGACATGGAACGTATCTCGGCACAAATTTACAAAGAAGACGCCGCTCGGGCGCTGCAATACGGCATTACCGAAGGATATGCACCTTTGCGTGCGGATATTACCGCGCGTAATCTGCGTCTGTTCGGAATCGACGGCTCCCGCGGCAATATTCCCGACACCACGCTTGTGGTCTCGGGCGGCACACAAGGAATCGAGCTTGCCTGTCGCGTTCTCTGCAACCCCGGAGATGCGGTGCTTTGCGAAGATCCTACTTTTATCGGCGCACTTAATGCTTTCCGCGCCGCAGGCGCCGTTCCGATCGGCGTTCCGCTTCGCAAAGACGGAATTGATATAGATGCACTGGAAAAAGCACTTGCCGAAAATACCAACATTCGCATGCTCTATGTAATTCCCACCTTTCAAAACCCAACCGGCATTACTTGGAATTTATCGGTACGCCGTCAAGTATACGAATTGGCATGCCGCTTCGGCGTTATCATACTGGAAGACAATCCGTATGGTGAATTACGCTTTGCCGGAGAGGATCTCCCTACACTCAAGAGTATGGACGACCAAGGCATTGTCATCTATTGCTCTTCTTTTTCCAAAATTTTGTCTGCGGGAATGCGCATCGGATATGTCATTGCCCCCGAGCCGATTTGCGCCAAAATGACTGTACAAAAGCAGGTGGAGGATGTGCATACCAATCTTTTCTTTCAAATGCTTTGTCACCGCTATCTGCAGGAATGTGATATTGATGCGCACATTTGCGACATTCGCAAACTTTATCGGCACAAATGCATGCTGATGCTGGAAGCACTGGACACCTTCATGCCGCCGGAGGTCACATATACGCGTCCCGAGGGTGGTTTGTTTATCTGGTGTACCCTTCCGGAAGGTACCGACATCGACGCCTTTCTGCACGCTTGCGATGCCGCCAAAGTTCGCATTGTCCCCGGCGTCGCCTTCAATTGTGACACCTCTGCACCATCTCGCTCTTTCCGCCTCAATTACTCTACTCCTTCCGATATGCAAATTACGGAAGGCATTCGGCGTCTTGCTACTGCATCTCGCGCCGTTTTACACTAAAGAGTACTTCTAAAAACATACCAAATATACCAAACAAAAAGAACTCAAAAAAGAAAGGATATTATCATGATCGGTGAACAACACGTCTCTTTTTCGGGCATTCAACCGAGCGGCAATCTGACCATCGGCAACTATCTCGGTGCCCTGCGCAATTTCTCTTCCTATTCCGACCGCTATCGCTGTTTCTACTGCGTGGTGGACGAGCACACCATAACGGTGCGTCAGACGCCGGCAGAATTGCGGCGCCGCACCTACGAAACCTTAGCCCTCTACATGGCATGCGGCTTAGACCCCGACAAAAACACACTGTTTGTACAATCTCATGTCCCGGCGCACGCGGAACTTGCCTGGATTCTCAACTGTTATACCATGTTCGGCGAACTGTCTCGCATGACACAATTCAAAGATAAATCTCAAAAGCATGCCGACAATATCAATGCGGGACTGTTTACCTATCCCGTCCTGATGGCATCGGATATTTTGCTGTATCAAGCCGATGTCGTTCCTGTCGGTATCGATCAAAAGCAACACGTAGAGATTACACGCGACATTGCACAACGGTTCAATCAAATTTACTCGGATACCTTCACAATTCCGGAACCCATGATTCAAAAAACCGGCATGAAAATTATGTCTCTTACCGACCCAACCTCCAAAATGAGCAAATCCGATCCCAACCCCAATGCGGTTCTTTACATTTTGGACGATCGCGACACCATTATTCGCAAGTGTAAACGCGCCGTAACCGATTCGGGCAATGAGGTGCGCAGAGGCGAAGGAAAAGAGGGGATTGGAAATTTAATGTCCATTTACGCTTGCTTTACAGGGAAAACCGACGCGGAAATCGAACGCGAATTCGAAGGACGCGGCTACGGTGATTTCAAATCGGCTGTTGGTGAGGTCTGTGCAGACGGACTTGCCCCGGTACAAGAACGCTTCCGCATTCTGATGAACGACAAAGCGGCACTGGAGGCACAGATGAAAAAAGGCGCCGCGGAAGCAAATGCCGTTGCCAATCGTACCCTTGCCAAGGTGCAAAAGAAAATCGGTTTTGTTCAACTGCGCTAAAATCATACCAAAAAGGAGCCCATTATGAAATATATACCTCTCTCCCAAAAACCGCGCGCTGTTATTTTGGATACCGATATAGGTCCCGACTGCGATGATGTCGGCGCGCTGGCACTACTGGTTTCTTATGCAAAGGAATACGGTTTCCCCATTCTCGGCGTATGCAATTGCACATCAAATGCCGCCGGGACCGGAACCGTCGACGCTATTTTGCGCTTTTGCCATTACCCCGTACCATTACTGGCACAATGGGATCGCCCCGGCTTTATGGATGGTGCGGACTGCTGCAAATACAATACCTATATCGCTTCTCGCTTCTCTGCCGACTATGCAAACGGCACTTTGCAAGCGGAATCCCCTGTCTCCTTTTATCGTCGGCTGCTGGCAAACGCCGAGGATCATGCGGTGACGATTATTTCAATCGGCATGTTTAATTGCCTTGCCGCCCTTTTGCAATCGGAGGCAGATGCTTACAGTCCCCTCTCGGGAAAAGAACTCGTGCAAAAAAAGGTCGATTCTATGGTTTCCATGGCAGCTCTTTTGCCGCAAGGGCGCGAATTTAATATTATTTGCGATCCCGATGCCGCACGCACTGTTTTTGCCGAATGGCCTACCCCGATCTACCTTTCCCACTTTGAAATCGGCTTTTCGTTTAAGACCGGTTTTTCGGGCATCAGCGAAGAACCCGAAATGCAAAACAACCCGATTTACAAATCTTACGAATTGTACACAAACGGCATTTGCCAAAACTGCAGTTTCGACCTAACCGCCGTTCAGTTTGCTGTTTTGGGCGAAGACAAACTGTATCACGTGGATGCCCCCGGCAGATTGGATTTTTACAAGGAGCTTCCCTCAACCTGCGACGCAACTATTTTTGTTCCGGATACAAACGGCTTTATTTATCCGATTCAAAAAACCGCAGGCGATAGCATTTTGCGTGAAGAAATAAATCGTCGTATCCGCGCCTTCTCGTAAAAATGCATTTTCATAAAGGGTCCCTCTAATAATTCAACGCGCGCTGGGCGGCAGAGAGATTTTTTGTCAGTTTAGAC
>CAZMAZ010000062.1:0-9444 GCA_964564255.1 uncultured Clostridium sp.
CGGAATTTAACCGACATAACGTGACCGTTCTTCTGGTCGTTATTGTAGGTCAGGCTGTAGGATTCCTTGGTTACCACATTGGTAAACACGGAAATGTCATTGGTATCCTGCTGAACGGTGTGGAATCCTTCGCTGTCGTAGTAGTAGCCTGCAGCCGGCTTGTAAGAGGTTGCATTCTCTTCGGTGTAGTCCGGCCATGATCTTCTCGGAATCCAGTCACCTTCCACCAAAGCGGCGGTCGAGAGGATGGAGAGAACCGAGAAGACAGACACAAGAAGAATGACAGCCAGCAAAAGTGCTGTCAGTTTTGTCGTTTTCATAAGAAATTCTCCTTTGAAATATAGTTTTTCGTGATATACTCACAGTTTCATTATAACACAAGTCGTCGCAAAAGTCTATTGTAAATATTCACGAATCGATTTGTCGGTTTTTGTGCAGTTTGTCGCATCAAGGGCGAAAAAACCGTCTGATTTTAATATTCCGACGCAGAATGCGGCAAAAGTGTATGATAGTAATAAATCGGAAGTGCCGACCAACCGTGGCAGAGGCTGCCCGCGTCGGCAAAGGCAGAAGCGCCCTCGATGGTTTCCCAGAAGGAGGTTGCGCCGGCGCGAAGCATGTAGAGATAGTCGCTGTCGATTTCCGAAAGAATCACCGGGGCATACAATGCCCGATTTTCGCGCAAAAGCGCATCGAAACGGAAGGAATTCATGGACAGCGTGTTCGGAATGACCGACAGCCCACCGTTGTCTTTGCCGTTGGATGCCAAAACACGCAAAAGCATCTGCTTATCCCGCACACCGTCCGCCGCGCCGCAAAGCAGACAAAGGGCATTGGTCAAAACGCTGTAGCGAGACTGCTCACGGTCGGCAAAGGAGAAAAACAAACCGTCCTTTTGGTTGTAAAAGGTTTTCAGAAGGGCGCGATTGATGCGCTCCCGCAGGGCGCGGTATTCGGTTGCTTCCTTTTCCTTGCCAAGACTGTCGCAAATCTTTGCCATGGCGTCCAGTGCCAGAGACAGATAGGCATTGAGGGGCGCCTCCAGGTGCGGGACCTGCTCGTTAAAATGCCCTTCCATGGTGGGGGACCATTCGTAAAAATTCCAATAGCCGCCCGGTCCCGCAAAGGTTTCCATCAAATCGTTTTCTCCCAGTCGGTCGGTAAAGGTCTTTGCAAGACGGCAAAGCACGGGAAAACATTCCTCTGCCAGCGTTGTGTCGCCCGAATGCCGTATGTATTCCTCCATTTGCACAAAATACATGGTGGAGAAAGAGGGGATGGGGGCATCGCGACCTGCGGGATAGCAAAGTGTAAGCAGTCCGTCGGGGCGCATGCCCATGGAAATCAGCTTGAGAGCCGCACGCGGTGCTTCGTATTCGCCAAAGGCATAGTAACCGCACAGCATCTGGTTGCGCGAATCCATGACATAGAGTGCCTGCTCACGCCAGGGGCAATCCTCGTAATGCTCGTGCATACAGTGCTGCAGTGTATTGACACAGACCTCGTAAACCGTATTGCGCAACAGGTCTCCCGTGTCGTAGGGCTTTACCGAGAAGGGGTAGAGCGTGGGGCGCAGACCTGCATAGTGAACGGTTACGGTATCGGCATGAACAAAAAACTGCAGATAGCGACAGCCGAAACGGCGGAAGGTATGCAAATAGGTGTTTCTTCCCTTTTTGCCTTCCAGGCGGCAGGCAAAGTGCCGCACTGCGGTTCTGCATCTGCCGTCGTCCAAATGCTCGCCGAAGCCGACATCGATACGGCAATCGCTTGGCAGGTCAAGGTCAATATCCAGAAAACCGGCAGTTTCCGCACCGAGATCTACGATAAAGTAAATGCCGCTTCCCTTTTCTCCGTGTAAGGTATCGGCGGTTTGCGCACGCATGACCGAAAGCGGACGGAAGGAGAGGGCGGCGTATTGCATTTCCTCGGCGGCGCTGTAGTCGGCGGGACGGTTTTCGCGGTAGGAAAAGAGTCCCTGCCCGCGAAGTTTGCCGTCGATACGCTCCCCAAGCAGCAGCTTTTGATTGGGGCGCGCATGAAATGCGCGGGAGATGTCGGGGACAACGCGCGACATGTCAAAGCCGTCAAAGCAGTCGGTATCGCCGACTGTCGCACGGCGGAAGCCGTCATCACCTTTGCAGTCGTAATGATAGGTAAGACCGAGTTGGAAGGAAATTTCAATCCCTTCGTGCGAGATATAGTCCGGCGCCAAACGGGAGCGCGTGATCTTGTCCGAGTATGCCAAAATTTCGATATTCGAAACAACCTCGTAAATCAGTCCCGCGTGCCCGCGAATATAGGTTTGCGAGTCGGTTCCGTAATACCAAACCGTAATGGCAAGACGGTTTTTCCCGGCTTGACAGAGCGCGGTCAAATCCACCGTATCGTAGACCTTATAAGTGGGGTAATCCGCATACTGCCCGAATGTTGCCAATCTGCCGTTGAGCCAGACGGTATAGTTGGAATCTGCCGCGATATGCAGAATCACCGGGGCGTCGCCCTCGTAGAAAAAGGTGTCGGCAAAATCGACAAATTCATCGTCCGCCGCTTGGTCTTTGCGCCAAATCCATGCGGACTTGGCAAATACATTTTCGGATGGGTTCATGTTTCGGTGCTCCTTTCGGTCGGTTGTACCGTATAATATTTTCCTTGCCAAAGATTTTGGCTGTAGAGCTGTTTGTCAATGTCGTTTATGACGGTTATCTTCTTTTTGCTCCAAAGCGGCGCCAGCAGTGTCGCTTCCATGCCGTCGCCTGTCAGTCGGTCGATGACGGTCTCGGGCGGCAGGTGGGTCAGGGCGGAAACGACGGTATCGATATAGTCCTCGCGCGTCATCGGCGAATATGCGCCGCTTGTGTACATTTGCGCAAGTGCCGTATTTTGCAAAACATGCAACAGGTGCAGCTTGACCTCGTCCGGCGCAAGCAAGGCAAGGTCGCGGACGCTTTGGTCCATCTCTTCCCGCCCTTCCCCGGGCAGACCGAAAATCAGGTGCACGCAAATGCGAACACGCGGACAGGTTTCGCGCAGATTGGTATAGCCGCGCAAAAAGGTCGCATAATCGTGTCCGCGACCGATGCGGACCGCCGTTTGGTCATTGGAGGATTGCAAGCCGAGCTCTACCGTCAGTGCGGTTTGTTCGGACAGTTCACGCAAAAGCGCAAGCACGTCGGGCGGCAGGCAGTCGGCGCGGGTGGCAATGCTCATGCCGACCACGCCCGGCAGAAAAAGCGCTTCCCTGTATTTTTCCCGTAAAACCGCGACCGGTGCGTAGGTGTTGGTATGTGCTTGAAAATAGGCGATGCATCGATCGGTATTCCATTTGTGGGAAAGGGTTTCCCGCGTTTTTGCAAATTGCTCTGCAATGGAAAGGCTTGCGTCCGCGGCAAAATCGCCGCTTCCGCGCGGAGAGCAGTAAATACAGCCGCCTCTGCCGCATCTGCCGTCGATATTGGGGCAGGTAAAGCCGCCGTCCAGCGGAATCCGCACGCATTTTCCGCCGAAGGTTTGCTTCATATAGTAGTCGTATGTATAATAACGCTTGTTGGAATCCGAATACGGAAACGGATTGGTTTCCCTTTGCGCTTGCCGTTTCATTCGGTCACCTCCTTTGGCGTCGAACGGTTGTTTTGGGGGCTTAGGGCACCCTATACAAAGATTATAGCATACTTTTTCTGTTTTGAAAAGAGTTTTCTTTATTTTTCGGATTTTTTTGCCGCGAGTATTGACAGGGACACGGCGGCGTGATATAATATGGGTGTAATTTTATTCTTCAAAAGCAATCGGAGGATTATTTATGCTGCAAATCCAACATCTAACCAAAAAATACGGCGATTTTTTTGCGGTTGACGATCTCAGCCTGCAGATTGCACCGGGTGAAATTTACGGCTTTATCGGACACAACGGGGCGGGCAAAACCACAACATTGAAATCGGTGGTCGGTATTCAGCAATTCGATGCGGGTGAAATCACAATCGGGGGGCTTTCACTGCGCGAAAAGCCGCTGGAATGCAAGCGCATGCTTGCCTATATTCCCGACAATCCCGATTTGTACGAATATATGAGCGGCATTCGGTATCTGCATTTTATTGCCGACATATTCGGCATTCCGAGCGATGTGCGCGAAGAAAGAATTCGCACCTATGCCGATAAATTTGAACTGACCAAGGATTTGGCACAGCCGATTGCTGCTTATTCGCACGGTATGCGCCAAAAGCTGGCGATTATTGCCGCATGGATTCACTCTCCCCGTTTGATTATTATGGATGAGCCCTTTGTCGGTCTGGATCCCAAAGCCTCGCACCTGCTCAAGGAAATGATGCGCGATGTTTGCAATGCGGGCGGTTCCATCTTCTTTTCCACGCATGTTTTGGAGGTTGCGGAAAAGCTGTGCGATAAAATTGCCATTATCAAAAACGGTAAGCTGATTCGTTCGGGTACCATGGAAGAGGTCAAGGGAGATGCCTCTTTGGAATCGGTATTCCTGGAACTGGAGGATAAAACATGTTAAAGCTCTTGATTAAGAAGCAGATGACAGAGATATTCCGCAGCTATTTTTACGATGCCAAAAACAATAAGGCGCGCTCGCGTTCCTCTACAATCGGTTTGATTCTTTTGTTTGTTCTGCTGATGCTTTTTGTTTCGCTCTTTCTCGGTGCCGCCCTTTCGGTCGCTCTTTGCGAGGCACTGGTCGGCGTCGGGCTGGATTGGTTCTATTTCGCCGTTTTGGGCGTTATTTCGATTCTGATGGGGACCTTCGGCAGTGTTTTCAACACCTACAGCGGGCTGTATCTTTCCAAAGACAATGCACAGCTGCTCTCTCTCCCCATTCCCCCGCGCATGATTCTTTTGTCCCGTCTGCTCAGTGTATATCTGCTCGGTCTTTTGTATTCCGCCCTCATTTACATCCCTGCCATGATTGTCTACTGGGTTCTTGCCTCTGCCGCCGTTTCCGTACTGATCGGTTCCTTTTTGCTTTTGGTTCTGATTTCTCTTGTGACAACCGTTCTCTCCTGCTTGTTCGGATGGGTGGTTGCCAAAATCAGTCGGTATCTGAAAAACCGCGGCGTTTGGGCGGCAATCGGCAGTCTTATCTTTATTGCCGCGTATTATTTCATCTACTTCAAAGCGCAGGATTTGCTTGCGTATGTGCTTGCGCATGTGGAGGAAATCGGCGAGACCGTTCGTCGCTCCGCATACCCGTTTTACCTGTTCGGATGCGTCGGCACAGGCGACCCGCTTGCCGTTTTGCTCGTTTTCGCCGCGGTGCTTGCGCTGTCTGCGCTGACCTATTGGATTCTTGCACGCAGTTTTCTGCAGATTGCAACCGCGACCGAAAAGGGGACGCGGGTGCGGTATCAGGAAAAGCATGTCAAAAAAGTCGGTATCGGCAGAGCCCTTTTGCGTAAGGAATTGCGACGGTTTGTCGGCAGCTCCGCCTATATGCTCAATTGCGGCTTCGGTGTTTTGTTTTTGACAGCCGCGGGGGTGTTCTTTCTTATCAAGGGAAACGCTCTGCGCGATATGCTTGCCGCGAATTTTGAAGCAAGCACGGGGATGATTGCGATATTCGCATTTGTTGCCGCCTGCCTTCTCGCTTCCATGAACGACATGGCAGCGCCTTCTGTCTCACTGGAAGGACGTGAGTTTTGGATTTTGCAATCCCTTCCTGTTTCTCCGCTTGCGGTTTTGCGCGCAAAGGCGCTTTTGCAAATCTTGCTCACCGGCATTCCGATGCTTATCTATGTCATCTGTGTTGCGATTGTCCTTTTTGCCGCTTCCCCGCTCGATACCATTCTTTCCGCCTTTGCCGCATTGAGTTTTGTCCCGCTTTCCGCGCTCTTCTCTCTTTTCCTGGGGCTCAGGCATCCCAATCTGACCTGGACAAACGAAATCGTTCCAATCAAGCAAAGCATGTCGGTTATGATTTCCCTGTTCGGCGCCTGGGGATACGCGATTGTCGCTTTCTTTCTGTCCTTGGTGCTCTCTGTCTTCTTGCCGACCGCTGTTATTTTGCTGTTTTTCCTGCTTTTGCATATCGGTCTTTCCCTTTTACTTATGCACTGGTTCAAAACAAAAGGCGGTGCCCTGTTTGCGGCACTTTGACCTATCCTGTATTTTGGGGCACCCTTGCGGTGCCCCTTTCAAAATTTTCAAAATAATTCTGAAAAATCAAAATTAGCTGTTGACAAACGGTCAAAAAGGTGGTATACTATCAAAAGTGTATCAAATGGGACACATCGGAAGCAAAATCAAGGGCGAACGGAGGGAAGAAAATGGCAAATTATGAGGGACAAATCAGAAAAATCCCGTTTCTTGCAAATCTTTCTCCCGCACAGGCAAGCGAGGTTTGCGCACATGTCTGCCCCTTGACCTTTTCGGTCGGGGAAACCGTCTTTTCCAAAACGGCACCTCTCGGCGGCATTCTTCTTTTGACAAGCGGAAAGCTGGCTGTTTACGCCGCCGACAGTCAAAAGGACGCTCTTTTGCGCATTTTGACCGATGGCGACATTACGGGTGTGGCAACGCTGTTTTCGAATCGGGAGCCTGTCAGCCGCGCGGTTGCGCTTTCCACCCTGCACGCACTTCTTTTATCGGAAGAAACGGTCAAAGCACTCCTGGAAAACGACGCCGCCGTTATGTATCGCTACATTTCGTTTCTGTGTGACCGCATTGCCTTTCTGAATCAAAAAATTGCCACCTTGACCGCCGGCAGTGCCGAACGTCGACTTGCGGTATTTTTGGATTCTCTGGTTCCGGTCGGGCAGGATACCGCAACTCTGCCGATTCCCATGAATACATTGGCAAATTATTTGAATCTCGGACGCGCATCGCTCTATCGCGCCTTTGACACTCTGATGGCAGACGGATTTTTGGAACGCGAGGGAAAACAAATTCGACTGCGAAAACGGGAGCAGATGACATTACGGTATCTCTGACCGTTTTGTGCTAAAAATAAAAGGGTGCCGCAAACGCCCCCGAAAAAAGAAAGGATTTTACAAATGAAAAACCTCAAGAAAATCAATTCCGCACTGCTTGCCGCACTGCTTTGTGTCTGCTTGCTTTGCACACTGTTTGTTTCCTGCTCCGGCAAAAAAGAGCCGGCGGAAACCACCGGTGCCGATACAACCGGCACGGATACAACCGCACAGCCCGATGAAAAGAAAACAGGCGACGAACAATCCACCGCGACCCCGGACATATCTCCCGATCTCGGCATGGATGTCAAGGTGACCGTACTCAACGGCTCGACCGGATTCGGTATGTCATGGCTGATGGAACAGAACAAACAGAAGAAAACACAGCTCAATTATCAAATTTCCACCGAAAGTGACGCTTCCAATGTCTCTGCCGCGCTGATTTCCGGCTCTGTCGACATTGCCGCTCTGCCCACCAATGCCGCCGCAACCGTTTACACCAAAACAAACGGAGGCATTCAGGTGCTTGCCGCCAACACGCTCGGTGTGCTCTATGTCGTAACCAACGGCGATTTGGGAATCAATTCCCTTGCCGATTTGGAGGGCAAAACGGTTTATTGTCCCGCGCAAAATCCGAGCTTTATTATGCAGTATCTCTTTACCAAAAACAATCTGCATGTCACCATTGACAATTCCTTCGCACAGCCTGCCGCTCTGCAATCGATGGTTGCGGCGGGACAAGCCGACATTGCGGTTTTGCCGGAGCCCATGGTCTCGATTGCCATGTCTAAAAATGCCAATTTGAAGGTTGCTTTGGATGTGACCGAAGAATGGAATCGTGTATCAACGGAAAATTCACTTGTACAGGGTTGTATTGTTGTACGTACCGAATTTGCCGCCGCTCATCCGGATGCTGTTGCCATGTTTTTGCAGGAATACAGCGAATCGGTCGCATATGTCAACCAAAATCCCGCCGATGCTGCCAATCTGATTTTGTCAAACGGCATTGCCGCCAATGTGGACGCTTCGGTGATTGCAAGTGCGCTTCCGAATGCCAACATCTGCTTTATGGAGGGAGATGCCATGAAGACGGCAATTTCGGGGTATTTGCGCGCTTTGTTTGATATTATGCCCTCTTCTATCGGCGGTTCTCTCCCTGCCGACAGCTTCTATTATGCAAGACAGAAGTAAGCAATCACGGTCAAAAAAAATACTCTGCGGTACGGTTGCCATTCTCTTTTGGATTGGGGTATGGTGGCTGATTTCCTGCATTGTTGACAGTGCGCTTTTGCTTCCTTCGCCGCCCAAGGTGTTTTTGCGCCTTGGGCAGCTGTCTCTTTCCCTTGCTTTTTGGAAAAGCATCGGATTTACCGTTTTGCGCATTGTGGCAGGTATTTTGATTGCGACCGCTGTCGGTTATTTGCTTGCCCTGCTCGGAATCCGTTTTCCCTTTGTGCAAACATTGGTCAAACCGATTATGGTTACGGTCAAAGCAACGCCTGTCGCCTCTTTTATCATTCTTCTCTTGCTGTGGGTGGGGCAGGATATTTTGCCCGCTGTCATTTCGGCTTTGATTGTACTGCCCATTATTTGGGAAAATGTCTCCGAAGGACTGCAAAGCACCGACCGAAAGCTGCTTGAAATGGCGCAGGTCTTTTCCCTTTCCCCTTTTACGGTTCTGCGCGTTTTGTACATTCCGGCGGCACATCCCTATTTCCTCGCCGGGTGCCGTTCGGCAATCGGCATGGGATGGAAAGCGGGTGTTGCGGCGGAGGTGCTTGCCGTTACTGCCGATTCTATCGGTAAAGCTCTGTTTGAATCCAAGCTATATCTTGAGACAAACGACCTGTTTGCTTGGACAATTTGCGTCATTTTGATTAGTGTGGCAAGCGAACAACTGCTTTTGCGGACACTCTTTTCAGTCGGCTTGCAAAAGAAAGCAAAAGAAGAAGAAAAAGACGAAAAGGAGGGAGAAGCGCATGATTGACATTCAAAATCTGACATTCGGCTACAACCACCGACTTTTGTTTGATGATTTTTCGCTGACTCTGCCAAATGACAGCCTCACGGTTTTGCAAGGAGCGTCGGGCTGCGGAAAAACCACCCTGCTTCATTTGATTGCGGGGATACGAAAACCGCAGGCGGGGACTATTGATACCGGCGGCGTTTTGCCTGCCGTCGTTTTTCAGGAGCCGCGGTTGATTCCGCATCTGCGCGCCGATCAAAATGTCAATTTGGTTCTTGGTAATCGCGCCGAAACGCTGCCCACAGCACGAAAGTGGCTTGCGAGTGTCGGACTTGAGGGGTGCGAATCCCTGCTTCCCGCCGCACTTTCGGGCGGTATGGCAAAACGGGTTGCCATTGCGCGCGCGCTGGCATCCGAACGTTCTGTTTTGCTGATTGATGAGCCGCTCGGGGCGCTGGATCCCAAAACCGCCGTCTTGATTGCCGATCTGATTAAAAAAAGTGCTCCCGGAAAAACCGTCTTGCTGGTCTTACATGACCGCGCAAAGCAGTATTTCCC
>CAZMAZ010000063.1:0-9400 GCA_964564255.1 uncultured Clostridium sp.
GTGAAAGTGACATTAGCCTTTCCTTGAGAAGAACCTGCAGGGAGATATTGTAGCGGTTTACAATTCCGCCGGAAAGAGGATCGGCACGTATACCTACGACGCTTGGGGCGAGTTCAATTATACGCGCGCCGACGGAAACACGGGGTTGGAAAATCAGATCGTGCGCAGTCTGAATCCCTTCCGCTACCGCGGGTATTATTACGATGTGGAAACCGGGCTCTACTACCTCCAAAGTAGGTACTATAACCCCGAGTGGGGACGGTTCCTCAACGCGGACAATCAGCTTTCAACCGGTGATTTGATCGGTATGAATCTATTCGCATATTGCGGGAATAATCCCGTTAATAGGATTGATCCATCCGGAGAGGCATGGTGGCATTGGGCGATAGGCGCAGCTATTGTCGTTGGCTGTGCTGCTTTGACTGTTGCAACTTGTGGCGGCTTTGCAGCAGCGGCGGGTGCGGTTTGTGCGGTTGCTTCAGGTGTTGCAGCGGCTACGACTGCTTCGACTGTTGCCGCTGCGGCATTCATCGGTTCGGCAACGGTATACGGCACAGCGGTTTTGGTAGCAGTTGCGAATTCCAATTCTGTAGAAGAGTTCAATGACAAAGGTGATTGGGCGGTTGTATTATCCACGGCAATTGCTACGGTAGCAGGTGGAGTTAATGGATATACAATGTCCACAACACAAACGCCAAAACCTATGGCAGGACGAGGTGCACAAAATCCAAAAGTAAAAGCAGCAATTCAAAAAGGTCAAGCAATGCACGAACAGATGGATTACGGGCCTGGAGTTTTAAAAGAACAAACAATTGCACCGGGATGTAGAGTGGACGGAATAGACTTCAACAATCGTATTATATATGAATTGAAACCTAACAATCCACAAGCTATTGCTCGAGGAATGAACCAGCTTAACAGATACACAGCAGCAGCGCACCAACAGTTTGGAGGGATTTGGACGGGTGTGCTTAAATTGTATGATTAGAGGTAAAACAATATGACACTTAACCACAATGAGTATTTGGATTATACATTACCTAACAACTGGTGTGCCGACGAGGGTACTGAGAACCTTCTTTTATATAATCCCGACGGCAATGGTGCAATAACAGCATCTTTTTTCAATGTTTTAGATACAAAAGAATCTTTAGATGAGCAGATAAGCATATTAGCCAAAAGATTTATTGATCAAAACCATATAAAACTGCATTCTCCTTTAATACTTTTCAACAGAGATGGCAAAACAACTTTGTATGGAACAGGCATAACATCTGACGGTTGGTTTATAAAATTATGGGTTGTTTCCAAATGCCCCAAAATAGTATTTGCAACATATCAAAGTGAACGAAATAGTTCTGAGGTGAAAGTATGTGATTCTATCATCAATAGTTTCCATTTCGCATTTTAGTTATGATATTATTTAAGGCATCGTAGCGATATACAATTCCGTCGGAAAGAGGATCGGCACGTATACCTACGACGCTTGGGGCGAGTTCAAGTATACGCGCGCCGACGGAAATACGGGGTTGGAAAATCAGATCGTGCGCAGTCTGAACCCTTTCCGCTACCGTGGGTATTATTACGATATAGAGACCGGGCTCTACTACCTCCAAAGCAGGTACTATAACCCCGAGTGGGGACGGTTCCTCAATGCGGATGGGTATGTGAGCACCGGAACAGGGGTGCTCGGTTACAATATGTTCGCGTATTGTAATAATAATCCGGTAATGAAAGTTGATCCGAATGGGGAATTTTTCATATCCATTACTGTATTATGTGTTGCGGCATTTGCAATAGTCGGTGCAATTGGAGGTGGGATAGTAGCCTATAATGGAGCTAAGAATGCCGGCGTGGACGATGATGAACTGTGGAAATATGCTGCTGGTGGGGCGGTAGTTGGAGGATTAATTGGTGGTATTGCAGGGTATTTTGCGGCACCTGTTATTGCATCTGCAACCGGAATTGCGGGCATATCTGTTACTTCTGCAGGAGTATCTATTGTTGGATCCGGAGGTATTGCTGTTGAACAAGCAGCAGAAGGTGTTTATTATCAAGTTACTTCACATCAAGCTGCCCAAAACATTGCACAAACAGGAAATTTGGTTCCATCTTCTACAGAGCATAGTGTTTGTGTTTTAAACTTTCAGCCAACATTAGAACAGGCCAAGCAAATTGGTGCACACTCATATGATACAGTAATTAGATTTCAAACAAATTGTACGACATTTACTCGTGATGAAACAGTTGCATTTGAAGGAGCATTGCGAAATTTACGCGATGGTGCGATTAAAGTATTTGATGTCGTGGAAGTAGGATTTAAATGATTGAAACATTAAAATTAATAAACTATCGAAATTCGGCTCAATGTGAAACAATCGGTATGAGTTGTATAGATAGTTTCCCGGCAACAACATATACATTTCAATCTGGAAAGGTATATCGTCTGACAAGTGATTTTGGATGTGGCAGTTGGGGGATGGTAACCTGTATTGGCGGTAGAGGAAATATTGGATTTTCAGGTAAAATAATGCTGAATGATGTTGAGGTTGATGCTCGTATATTAAAGAATCATTCCGGATTTATAGCAGAATCATATTTTCCCGATATCAATACACCGGATGATCTTTGTACTACACATGAGTGTATTCAAATAGCCTTAAACATCAGCGGACTAAACTATTCTACAAATGAAATCAAATCTATTTTTCATTTAACGGATAATCGGTTTGATAGACCATTAAACCAGATAAGCGGTGAAATTTGGTTTGCCTCAGCGGCAATATTGTTCTCTTTGGATAAGGATATATTTTGCTTTCCATGGTTGAATATGCGTAATTTTTTTCGATTTGAAACGATGAAGGAATTTGGCATTATAGACTTTTTGAGGAAAAGAAAAAAATTGGTATTGGTTCCCACAAGTCGCGGGACATTCTTTGAAAAAAGCACAAAAGGAGTTACAATAAGGCAGCTTTGAAAGTTCTTGACTGAAATGAAGGTGTGAAGAATCTATAGCATAACGATTGCCTTGCACCACTATTTTGCGGCAGAATGGTATCTGCAAAACATAGGATGGAAGCGGTCTTGATTCCATCTTACGCGGCCCTCAGATGGTGAAGAAACATGGATGAACGGAATACGAACCAGCATAACGGTCGATGGTATCAGGCATGATTACGTATTGAATGGTTCACAGATCATATCCGAGATATGGAAATCAGGCAACACGGAACAGCTTTTGTATTACGTTTACGATGAAAACGGATTGCCGATTGGCCTGAAATACCGCACCAGTGCTTATGAAGCCGGGGTGTTTGATTGCTTCTTGTTCGAGAAGAACCTGCAGGGGGATATCGTAGCGATATACAATTCCGCCGGAAAGAGGATCGGCACGTATAACTACGATGCTTGGGGCGAGTTCAATTATACGCGCGCCGACGGAAATACGGGGTTGGAAAATCAGATCGTGCGCAGTCTGAACCCTTTCCGCTACCGTGGGTATTATTACGATATAGAGACCGGGCTCTACTACCTCCAAAGCAGGTACTATAACCCCGAGTGGGGACGGTTCCTCAATGCGGATAGTGTGATAGACCAAAGTTCTGTTATAGGGGCAAATCTTTTTGTTTACTGTTTAAACAATCCAGTAAACATGACGGATGAAACAGGTCATCTTCCATTCTTTGCCATCACTGCGGCTGTTGGTGCTGTGGTTGGGGCAGTTGTTGGTGGTGTTGTTGCCGCTAAGAATGGCGGGAATGTTTGGATTGGAATCGGCATTGGTGCTGTGGCAGGCGCACTAATAGGCACCGGCGCTGGTATGGTTACTGGAGCAGCGCTAGCTGGCAGCATAACAGCGACAACAATTCAAGTTGCATTTGGAGCAAGTACATTGGCAACAATGGTTGCAACTGGTGGTATCGGTGCAGGAGTAACCTATGTAGCAAATAATTTACAACGAGCAGGCAATGAGATTTCAAATGCTATTGCAACGACAACACAAAAAATTGTATCAAACACACCTGCGAATCCAGGAAAGCCATTTGAAGCCGGAAAAACAGGTATTCAACATGGTGTAAATCCCAATACATTGATTCCTCAAAAAGATTTGTCAACGTTGAACCCACAAAGGATGGCTAATGCAGTAAAGTTTGGTGGAGATCAGGCAGTTAGAGTAGGACGAACCGGAATCATACAAGATGGACATCATCGAGTTGCCGATGCCATCATGAATGGCCGAGCCATAGATATCTTTGTAGAGCCTTATAAATGATTTGGAGGAAGTATGATAACCAAGAATGATTTGTATGATATAACATTTGCTTTGACTATAATACGCAATAATATTACCGAAAAGTCCAATCCCCTAATTTTAACTCAAATGATAAAAGTCCTTGGAGAAAATAATAACACAGAAGACAACCAAATACGAAAATCCATTTCGTTTATTGAGGGACTTGACCGTGAATATTGGTTTTTTGCATATTATAATAACATTTATGTCAATCATCAGATATTGAATAAAGCCGATATCTATGCGTTACTTATACAATTGTTTCAAAGTTTAATTTGTGAATTAAACAAAAAGAACTTCGACAAGGCGTATGATTTGGCTGATAGTTTCCACTGTTTGCCGGAAATTATTGCAGATAACAATTTCATAATTCCAAAATCGTTTTGGAAAACATTTATTAAAGATTATCGCCGCAAGTGGGATAATGATTTCCTGCGTGATGAACAAAGAGTGTTTAAAAAGTTTCGGAAGTATTCCTGACAACTGCCGCGGTAATGCCTGCTTATGGAGACCTTCCTTCACATATAAAGGAAATTTGCTTGACATATCGGTATCTGCAAATGTTGGGTATTGTAAAGAATATAATTTTTCTAAAAAGAAGACAACGATAACAGTCGGTTTTATTACACTTAGCATAAATGTTTAAGACGATTCAGGAGGGATGGCTATGGAATTACTTGATATCTTTTCAAAATTGATTGGAGGCTTTTTTATCGGCGGTGGCTGTGGTTTACTGCCTCTTATCGTGGGAATAGTCCGCAAGAAAACTGTCCTTGGAATTGTCAGTATGGTCGTTTGTGTGCTTTTCGGAATACTAATGACTATGGTGTTCTCGCTGCCGGCATTTCTTTCAATAATTCCGTCGGCAGTTTGTGCTGTATTTATACTTATTTATTCTGCCATGATAAAAAAGCATGAAACGTAAAAAAACAAAAATCATAGCCGCGGTAACTTTCGGCTTAATCGACGTTGCCCTATTCATTGCTCTGCTTTTGACGCGCACCGACCACTTTCTTTCTGCGCTTATTACTGCGATGTTGGCGGAAGCCATGTTATATATTTCGTTTATGACAGATAATCGGCAAAAAAGGTGTATTGCCTATACGCTTGGAACGGTCACTGATGTGAAATATGTGAGGACTGGAAAGTTAATGGGGTATGTTCCGACGGTCAGTTACACAGTCAATGGAGTCGAATATAGCGGAGATTATTCTTTTGCTCATCAAAGCAAAAACTATTACAAAATCGGGGACGAATTCTGGGTGATGTATAATCCGGAAAATCCGAGTGAATTTACGCAGGAAGACGGAGATATTAATTCATTTTCCAAGATATTCCGCATAGTTTCGCTTGTTCTCAGCGGTGTTTCGATAATTATAATCGCGATAGCATTATTATCTGCGTGAAAGTGACATTAGCCTTTCCTTGAGAAGAACCTGCAGGGAGATATTGTAGCGATATACAATTCCGCCGGAAAGAGGATCGGCACGTATAACTACGATGCTTGGGGCGAGTTCAATTATACGCGCGCCGACGGAAATACGGGGTTGGAAAATCAGATCGTGCGTAGTCTGAACCCTTTCCGCTACCGTGGGTATTATTACGATATAGAGACCGGGTTTTACTACCTCCAAAGCAGGTACTATAACCCCGAATGGGGCCGGTTCCTCAATGCTGACGGTTATCTTAACGCCAACGGTGATATCATCGGCTACAATATGTTCGCGTATTGTAATAATAATCCGGTGAACCTTATCGATGAAAATGGTTGCATGGCAGTAGCGGCTACTATTGCTGTGACAAATTGTTGGAATCCCATAGGTTGGATTGCAGCAGGTGTGATTGTAGTTGGAATTGTGATGCTCGTAGCAATAGTAGCCATTGATGATATGGATTACTGTGAGACGGATACGATTATCGTACCAGCTTCTCAAGCGTATAGAAAAATATTTGATGCGTCTAATTCGGATTCATCAACAGCTTCTTCGACAAAGAATAAAAAGGGGCCTATAGGAAAAGCCGGCAGAAAGAAGCAAGGAAGAGAGGCAAACGAAAGAAAGAAAATAGGGGACGGCAAAAAGTGGATCCACAAAGGCAACAAAGACCCGAATCGTCCAATGAAAAAGCACACTCCGGCAAGGGATCATAGGCGCATTTTGACCCCATATGTGAATATGGATGATGAAAAAAATCAGTATCTCATAAGATGGAGCAGGTAAGATGAAAGATTTATGGTATGTGGACACAGATAAAAACAAAGGTGTTTATTTACACTTTGCAAAGGGAATTGATAGCAAGCTGAAGTCAAAAATAATGGCTTTTTGCAGATGGATACGGAAAAATTATGTCTTCCCCATAAAACTGGTTATTTTCATATCTGCCGATCCTTATATTGCAAACTCACAAACAGGCGAAAAAGTTTCAGCAACTATTTTTCTGCCGGATGACAAATCCACTGCTTGGGCGCGGATATCTACAGGAGATTATCATAAAGATATTGAACAAATAGATCAGTTTTCTGCGGACTGCAACGTGCTGGCATCTATTGCGCATGAGGTTACACATTATTTTCAATGGTTGCAAAGCGATGATCCGGATCTCAGTGAAAAACAGGCGCAAAGAAAAGCACGACGCATTGTATACAAATATGTTGATTATTGCTTGAACTGTTAATTACTATGGTGGAAAAATTATTCTGGAACACTGTCATACACAAGGCAGTTGAAAGATTTCGTCATGTATTCACAAAGCAAAGGACTTGAAATGCATTTATATACAAATGCGCGCTTAACTTCTTCGTTGCAAGATTTGGTAGACAGTGGCGTGATACAGATATTTCCTTTAGAATTGTATAACGCAAAGCCAATACGATGCATTTGTCTCTCTGACTTTTAATTCGGGAAGTTGGGGGCTTGAGGTCATGGACGATATTTTTCAACGTGGGATTAATCCTACTGAGGCTTTTACCTCAGTATGCAAGTCTGGGGGACAGTTTTCTCTTGGCTTGTGGAGAAGGCGCATGGATGAAGCGGATATATATTTGTATGGGCAATATCAAAGAGAATATAGGATGTATGGTGTAGGATGAAACGAATATTACTGATGCTGTTAATCATAGTAAGTGTTTTTTTGTGTGCATGCCACAATGATTCAAATAATACTCTCATGCCGGTCGACTATGGCGATGATTCATTTATTGCATTTGCAAACTCCAATCCTTACGATTTAGAATATCAGCAACTGTTAAGAGACGATGAATGCCCGATTGATGAAGCAATGGCAAATCTTATGACAAACTGGAATGATGAATTAGAATATACGATCTCTGTTGCCGAACCTCTGATTGGGAAAGACTACGATAGTTGGAAAAACAATATGCTTTCAAATATTGAGGCAATAAATGACATCTACAGGGTCCAATATGACTGTGCAATATCAGAGCATATTGCCCAAGCACAAATTTGCGAAATCAAAATAAGGCAAGTGTATGCGATTCGGGATCTAACCTTAAACGCAAAATATTTTTGCTTTATTCTTGAGAAAGAGAGCGGTACTGCTCAAGAGGATATGATTTCATTGAGTTGGAACGTGCAATAAATGTTACGGAATTTTTTTGAAAGGACTTTTTGAGATATGAAAGGTAAAACGAAAAAAATAATTATTATAGTTGTGGTTGCGGTTGTCGCATATTATGCAATTTTTTTTATGGGATTTATCCTTGCATCGAAATGGCTTAATTCAATTGATGATGCCGCATGGTGTGATGTTGCCGAAAAATTTATGGTTGCGGACGAGACTTTTGAAAATGATTACGGAAGTATAAAATCCGTGGAAATTGATCAAAGCAATAAAATGAAACATATTAGCGATGAAGAAGTCCACATAGCCTTTATCGTTACAACTGAGGAGAATATAAAATTCCGTGTTTGGATCTCAATTGAGAATTTCAATGACGGCGTGTCATCCGGTAAACGATACAGTTATGTGAGCATCAATAAGATACAATAATATCAATAAGAAAACTGCCAATTCATTTTTCAAAAGACGATTAATTATTAGGAGGAAACAGCATTTATGTTATCTATAAAAACGCAAAAGGTATTAATGTTTATCCCCATTGTAAATATGATTAATGTAATTATGTGGACTATCGCTGTAATTACGCATCCGACCAAGTTCAAAACATATATTATGTCTTTATTAAAAAGTTTTGGACTGATAATAGCCATTAATATTCCAAAATTGATCATATCCTACCTGGTCGATTCCGCCATCATTCAAAATATTGCGACTTTTGGTTCAATATACTTATGCTTCTTTGTGTTTTCATATATCGCGGTAAAGGCTCAGATACAAATGGAAAACGACAGAAAAGATAATAATTGATTAAGTTTCCATAATACACTTTTAATATGGGGAGGAAACAGCATATGTTACAGAGCTTTGTGAGATTGATTATTGCAATTATAATGTTTGTCGGTGTGTTTGTTTTGTTTCGGAAAATCAAGATGAACCGTGTAAAACATATAATTACTGTCGTATCGTGCGTGCTGATACTGTTATTGCTTTGTATCTTTCCTTTTGAAAATATCTTCTTATCGTTTGAAACGCCGGAAAAAGCTTTTCAATATGCGGCGACCGGAGAGATTGTTGAAACTGTTACATCATCAGAATCGGTTGCAATGTTATATAAAAGGGGGGCAAACACATATTCTCCTTTCTTTGCGGTAAAAGCGGGAAAAGGATATAAATTATGTCCGTTTTATTCTACAGAGAAGATTGCTCAAGCTCATATGGATTCTTTGACAATATCTGTTTACCGATTAAAAAATGCCGAAGATTATTACATAACGATATCCGGATTTGCCGACGAAAAAATTGATGTTTCGGATACTGATGCCTCGCAATTCAATCTGATATATACCGAAATGTCGAATAATACGGTTGTTAATTGTATATCAGCCATAAACTATAGTGAAGATTATTGCTTATATTTGAACGGGAAACAACTGAAATTTTCATAATACGCATTTAATATTGGGAGGCAACAGCAAATGAAACAGACCACATTTACATCGCCTGCTCTTGCTATGTATTCAATTATTC
>CAZMAZ010000064.1:0-6627 GCA_964564255.1 uncultured Clostridium sp.
AAACAACACCCCGCCACCCGTTTTTCTCGGGCGGCGGGGCGTATTATTATGGTCGGAAAACAAATCATCCGGATTTTTAATTGTCGTCGCCGACCGTTTCCAAATGTCGCTTGATGGCATCAAAGGTTTCGGCACTGATGACATGTTCAATGCGGCAAGCGTCTTCGGCGGCGATTTTTTCATCAACTCCCAACCGCGTCAGCATCAAAGACAAGACAGTATGCCGTTCGTAAACGGTTTCCGCCACAATGCGCCCGCTGTCGGTTAAAAATAGATAGCCGTTTTCGCTGACCGTCAAATAGCCGTTCTTGCGCAAAATGCCGACGGCGCGACTGACGCTCGGTTTGGAGTAGTGCATGTATTCCGCAACATCCAAAGAACGCACATTCTGTGTCTGCTTGGAAAGAATATAGATGGTTTCCAGGTACATCTCCCCCGATTCTTGTAAATGCATGTGTTTCTCCTCCTTTTTGCAAATGCGTCGGTCACTATTTCCAGTATAACATGGTTGCATCAAAAAATCAAGAGAGAATTTGTAAAATCTTGCTTGTCATTTTTACCAAACAAGCAGTTAGCGGACGCTAACCGTATTGACCAAAACGCCAAAGTTGAAAAAAATGACAAAAACCTCTTGACAGGGAAGAGCGTGTGTGCTATGATATACGCAGTTAGCAAGGGCTAACCGAATGTATGCAGACCGGCATAGCCGGAGAGAAGGAGGATACCATGATGCCCATTTTATTTGCGGACGCGGGAGAGCAAGCGGTGATTCGAAAAATCGGAGGCGCCCCCGAGGTGCGGAAGCATTTGGCGGATCTCGGCTTTGTTGTCGGCGCCGCGGTTACGGTGGTCAATACGGTTGGCGGGAATTTGATTGTGAATGTCAAAGAAACGCGCGTTGCGATCAGTCGCGAAATGGCACAACGTATCATGATTTGAGGAACCGGCATCTCGGAGTCGAGATACCGCTCAAATACACAAACAACAAAAGGAATGCAAGCAACGAAAGGGGGTAACGGAATGAAAACATTACGGGAAGCGAAGGTCGGACAGGACGCGGTTGTCGTCAAGCTGCACGGCGAGGGCGCGATTAAACGGCGTATTATGGATATGGGGATTACCAAGGGTGTACAGGTGCATATCCGCAAGGTCGCGCCGCTCGGCGATCCGATTGAGATCACCGTTCGCGGATACGAGCTTTCGATTCGAAAGGCAGATGCCGAAATGATCGAAATTCAATAGGCTTTCGGCATTTTCTTTTTGCCTGTCGGTTAGCATCAGCTAACTTAAAAAAGGAAAAGGAAGCCTGACAACAGAATTGCCGCAAAAGCGGCGAAACGGAGAACGAAGGAGTATTTAATCATGGAAAAAACAGAACAAATTGCCGCAAAGTCAAAGCGCATTCGAATTGCTTTGGCAGGCAACCCGAATGCGGGAAAAACAACCCTGTTTAACGCTTTGACCGGCTCCAACCAGTTTGTCGGAAACTGGCCCGGGGTTACGGTGGAAAAGAAGGAAGGAAAGCTGAAAAAGCACGATAACGTGATCATTACCGACCTGCCGGGGATTTATTCGCTTTCTCCCTATACCTTGGAAGAGGTTGTGGCACGTAATTATTTGCTTGGAGAACGCCCCGATGCTATTTTAAATATCATTGACGGGACGAATCTGGAGCGCAATCTGTATCTCACCACACAGCTGACCGAAATCGGCATTCCGGTTGTGGTTGCCATCAACATGATGGATGTTGTGCGCAAAAACGGCGATAAAATCAATACCGCACAGTTGGAAAAGGAGCTCGGCTGTCGTGTGGTGGAAATCTCCGCACTGAAGGGGACCGGCGTAATCGAGGCGGCGGAAGCTGCCGTTTGCGCCGCCGCCAACGGCAAAACCGTTCCGCAACACGGATTTAGCGGATGCGTAGAGCATGCACTTGCCCATATCGAGGAAGCGGCTTTGCACGATCTTCCCGAGGAGCAACAGCGTTGGTATGCGATTAAAATATTCGAACGCGACAGTCAGGTGCTTGCCGACGTCGGTATGTCCGAGGAGGTTAAGGCGCACATTGAAAAGGATATTTGTGCGGCAGAAGCCGAGCTGGACGACGATGCGGAATCCATCATTACCAACGAACGGTACATATATATTGCCAATGTGATTAAGAGCTGTTATAAGAAAAAGAATGTCGGCAAATTGTCAACATCGGACAAAATTGACAAGGTGGTGACCAACCGTTGGCTCGGGCTGCCCATTTTTGCGGTAATTATGTTCCTGGTTTACTACATTTCCATGGTGGCGGTCGGTACGCCCGCAACCGATTGGGCAAATGACGGACTGTTTGGCGACGGATTCCATCTTCTTTGGATTGGAAGCAGTGCTTACGAAGAAGCGGATGGCACCTACGGAGATGCCTTGAACGCAATTCGCGGATTTGTGGATATTGATCCCGAAGCGGAGGATTTTGATGCGGAAGCGGCACTTTCACAAATCAAGGAATTTGTGCCCGACACGGAAAACGCAGTCGGCAGCGTAACGGTGGAAGACGAAGAAGTGCTTTCGGAAACCGAAATGAAGGTTTATTATGCGGAAATACCCGATACCGCAACCGAAGAGGACAGCATTCAAATGACGTATTTGGATGCAGTCAAGTATTTTTCGGAAGAAAATGCTGATTTTGCCGCGCCCGACCCTGCAGAGTTCGGTGTTTGGGTGCCGGGTGTTCCTGTCCTGATTGGCAACGCGCTGGGCGTTGACGATCCGAATTCCGCCTGCCCGGAATGGCTGAGCGGTTTGATTTTGGACGGCATTGTTGCGGGTGTCGGCGCCGTACTCGGTTTCGTTCCGCAAATGCTGGTTCTGTTTTTACTGCTTGCCTTTTTGGAAGCGTGCGGATATATGGCACGTATTGCCTTTGTTTTGGACCGTATTTTCCGCAAATTCGGCTTGTCGGGGAAATCGTTTATCCCGATGCTGATCGGCGTCGGTTGCGGTGTGCCCGGAATTATGGCGTCGCGTACCATTGAAAACGAGAGAGACCGTCGTATGACGATTATCACGACTACCTTTATTCCTTGCGGGGCAAAGGTGCCGTTTATTGGCATGATTGCCGGTGCGATTTTCGGCGGTTCCGCATGGGTTGCAACCTCTGCCTACTTTATCGGCATGGCGGCGGTTATACTGTCCGGTATCATGCTGAAAAAGACCAAAATGTTCTCGGGCGAACCCGCACCGTTTGTTATGGAGCTTCCCGCATACCATCTGCCGACGGTCGGTAATGTACTCCGTTCCATGTGGGAACGCGGCTGGTCCTTTATTAAAAAAGCGGGCACCGTTATTCTGCTTTCCACCATTTTCATTTGGTTTACCACATATTTCGGCTTTGTTGACGGTAGCTTCCGTATGCTTGGCGATGATGAAATTCAGTATTCGATTTTGGCGGCAATCGGCAGTGTGCTGGCATGGATTTTCAAGCCGCTCGGATGGGGGAATTGGCAGGCTGCCGTGGCGTCGATCACGGGACTTGTCGCAAAAGAAAACATTGTCGGTACATTGGGAATTCTTTACGGCGGCGGAGACGGTACGGTTTATCAGAATATCGCGACCGCGTTTAGCAGTGTGAGTGCGTATTCTTTCCTGGTGTTCAATCTGCTTTGCGCGCCCTGCTTTGCGGCAATCGGTGCCATCAAGCGCGAAATGAACAGTGCAAAATGGACATGGTTTGCTGTGGGTTATCAGTGCGGATTTGCATATTTGGTAGCGCTCATGGTCAATCAGTTCGGCGGACTCTTTACCGGAAACGTCAATGTGATTGGATTGATTTTTGCCATTCTTGCACTTTGCGGTATGATTTATATGCTTTTCTTCCGTAAATATCGGGAAGCAACCCAACGTGTTGTAAAGAACAGGAGCAAATAAAAATAAACGAAAAAATTAAAATCGATAGGAGGATGCTTTATATGCCTTATCCGTGGGGAATGATTTGTATTTGTGTTGTCTTGGTTGCCTTGATTGGGTTTGCCGTTTATCATACCTTTTTTGCAAGGCGTAAAAAAGGCAAATCCTGTGGATGTGACTGTGCGCATTGCGGCGGCTCTTGCGGCTGCGGTAATTCCTCTCCTTCTGCCCAATCGCAGAAAAAAACGCCGTCACAAAAATAAATCGGAAGCCCCGCGAAAATTTTCGCGGGGCTTCTCGGACGGCAGACCCAAAGGGCATTGCCGTTTTTGTGTCATTGCACGGTGTTGTCTTACGTATTTACATCTTTGAGAACATCTATAAGATTGATCTTGCGCATTTTTATAAAAGAAAACAACATTGCCAGAAACGATACGGAGAAAGCGTAGCAGACAGAAAGCAACAAACAATTCAGGGGAATTGTGAAGGACTGCCAAAACGCTTGTTTTATAACACAATGAATCGCATAATGAACAACCATTCCAATCGAGATTCCCCATATTAGTGAGTGCAAACAATATATTGTGCATTCTATCGCGGCTATGCGATATAGTGATGGTCTTGTAAGCCCAATGCTTTGCAGCATCGCAAACTCGCGTTTCCGAAGCATAAAGCTTGTTGAAATCGTGCTGATTACATTAGCTGCCGATATTATGGATACCGAGATAATGAAGCAGTATGCAAAGATATTTAGCAACAGTAGCAATGTACGTGAATCCTCTTCCTCGCTATAATAATCATTATAACTCAAACCGTTTTCATCCAAGTATGCTTTAAAGTTCGCATAATTGGATGTATTAACCGCAAGAACAGTAACGTCAGTAGGACCCGTATATGCCGAATATGGCAGAATTAAAGTAAGATAGCCCTCCGTATCTTCGGTTGATGCCCCAAAGGGAAGCTCATCAATATGTGCTCCTATTTTTTGTTGATACATCAATCCGTCTTCATCGGTTACAAAAACAGCTGATTCTCCGCGAGTTTGCTTTTTCATATCGTATGTAAAATAAGATATTTGTGATGTATCCTCATCGACGACCATTTCAAAATATAAGGCGTTTTCGTCATCAAGTTTATAGTCTCCCGTTGCATCGTATACAAAAGGTGTTGCCATAATCAACAGTTCGCCGTTTTGGGAGTGGGTAAAATCCCACTCATAATTTCCGGGACATAATTCAATCAAACCGTCGTGAAACGCCCACGTAATCAATGTTACCTCATCTATATCTTCTTTCAACGGGTCAACAATATAATTGTAACTATCCTCTCCGTTTTGAATATTCAAATGCCTGCGATATAAGAGCGCAACAGGCTCTTCTGCATTTATATAAACATTGGGTTCTAAACCGTGTTCAATTAAATATTCTCTATAAACGCTATCTTCGATGTAACAGTTAGCGGTGGGCTGACAGTTACGATTGCCATTACGAGTATATTGAATATAATCATTCCAAGCATCTTGAAAATCCTTCGATAATAAAGAATCCGGAGTTAATGCATAGTTGTGATTTTCAAAATTGACAATGGCACTTTTTGTAATATTAGGATTGTTCCTAATCTCTTCCGCGCTTGGCTTATCGGGTTCGGTTTCCAATAGAAAGATTGTAAAATCATGATTTTCTGTTTGAATTCCGCTTTGCGCAGCATTTTGAATTGAACTACCAAGCGAACCGGCAGAAATAAATAAAACGATGCTGATAACAAGTGAAAAAACAGTAATATGGTATTTTCTTCGACTAACATAAAAATATTTTGCAGCTAATGTGCCATGAAGCCCCAAAATACGGCATAGTAATCTTCTTTTAGGGGTTCTTTTGGTATCTGCAGTATATTCCTTGCTTTCACGAATCGCACTTATAGGAGTAATCCGCATTGCTCGAATAGCGGGGATTATTACAGAAAACAAAACGGCAATAAATGCGACCAATGATGCTATGCCGAAAGATTGGGGAGATAGTAGAGTGGTGATTTCAACATTATTTGCAGTATATGAGAAAAACAGATTTTTTAATCGTGTACCAATAGTGGAAATAATAACTGCACTTATAAGCCACCCTAATGCCAATCCTGTCGGAATACTAATGAGCGATATACATCCTGCCTCAAAATATACGGACCGGCGTATTTGTTTTTTTGTTGCTCCAACACTTAAAAGCAGTCCTATCTGTTTTGTGCGTTCGGACAACGAAATATAAAATGCATTACAAATTAACGCTATTGTCCCGATGAACACGATTACTAACAAGAAAATCACAACGGAAGTAATCAGGGTTGTTAAGTTATCGAACATTGAGGTACCAAGATAATTTAGTAATTCAAAATTCAAATATTGGTCGGCACCATACTCGTATTCTGACAGTAATAGCGCATCTTTTGTATTATGTGTCTTTGCGTAAAGATGATAATATAGCGGGGTTCCTTCATTAGCGTCTTCAAATGTCAGCATGGAAGGCATAGCGCTTGTGCCATCGTCATATTGTGTATTTTCTATTATTCCAACGATGGTAAATTTGCGGGTAAATATTTTCGCTTCTATGTTAGAAGGTGCTATTTCAATTCTCGAACAATCGGTATTTACATTAAAAGTGATTTCAGCCCCAATGCTATATGGCAATGACAAACTTTTCAATAATTCAATCAAACTTGCCGGGAGAACAATTTCGCCGCTGTTTT
>CAZMAZ010000064.1:6727-9339 GCA_964564255.1 uncultured Clostridium sp.
CAAATAATTTTGAATGCTAAATGCAATCGTTGTTATTGCAGTAAAAAAAGCCGTAGAAAGTAGTACTGCAATAATTGTGACCAGAGTACGGGTGCGATTTTTCCACATTGTTTTCCAAGTGAAATTATAGATAACATTCATTTGCGTATCACCTCGTCACGTGTAATTCTACCGTCCTCAATGGCTATAATTCTATCTGCTTGAAGTGCAATGTTTTCGTCGTGCGTGATAACAATCAGTGTTTGTCTGTACTTTCGGTTTGATTGCTTTAAAAGCGCAACGATTTCACGGCTATTTACACTATCGAGATTGCCTGTCGGTTCATCTGCAAGCACCACTGCGGGAGTATTCATTAAAGCTCTTCCGATTGACACACGCTGCTGTTGTCCTCCCGATAGTTGATTAGGCAAATGATTCTCGCGCCCGTTTAAGTTGAGAATAGTTATTAATTCCTTTAGCCAATCTTCGTTTACTTTTTGCCCGTCCATCAGTATGGGCAAAGTGATATTTTCCACCACATTCAATACGGAAATTAAATTGTAAAATTGATAAATCAATCCCACGTGCCTGCGACGGAATATGGCAAGCTGTTCATCGCTTTGTGCGTAAATATCGTAACCGTCCATGTATACTTTTCCGCTTGTGGGCTTGTCAACACCGCCAAGAATATGTAATAATGTAGATTTTCCCGACCCGGAGGGACCGATAACGGCAACAAATTCTCCTTTATTTACAGAAAAGGAAACGCCGTCAAGAGCTTTAACTTGATTTTCCCCGATACCGTAGATTTTTTGTAAGTTTTCCACCTTCAAGATTTCCATTTGATTTTCTCCTCGTGTTGTTTTCTACATCATATCAAATTCAAGTGACATTTCGGTGACTTTAATATTACAAAAACGTCACTTTGGAAAAAGGAACCGTCCATTAGACAGCTCCTTTGTAAAATCGAATAGTGAAAACTGCTCCATTGGGCGATTTATTTTCGGCTTTTATTGTTCCGTTCTGCCCCGTTACAATCATTCTTGAGAGGGCTAATCCAATACCAAAACTCCTCTCATTAGAGTTTTTTCCCTTGTAGAAACGGTCAAAAATATGTGGTAAATCGTCTTTGTCTATGCCATTTCCGTTATCCGAAATTATAATTTGCACATAAAGAGGAGTTTCCAAAGCGTCGATGCGAATATTTCCGCCGTCAGGAGTATGTTCCATGCAGTTTTTCACAATGTTTCCGATAGCTTCGGCTGTCCATGCAATGTCTCCGCAAAAATTGCCCTTTGTATTTATACAGAGCTCTTGCTCTCGAAGTTCTATTGGAATAAGTACGGGGGCTGTTGATTTTTGTATCAGTTCATCCAACGATATACATTCTTTTTTGAATTGTATCGTTTCCGCATCTAATTTTGAAATTTTAAGCAATGTTACGATTAACCAGTCGATACGGGAAAGCAAATCATATAATTCCTTCGTTAAAGACAATCGTCGTTCGTCCGTAATATTTGATTCGGAAAGAAACGACACAAGTATATTTATGGATGTAAGCGGTGTTCTGATTTGGTGTGATATGTCAGCGATGGAGTCGGCAAGATACATTTTATCTGCCATCAGCATTTGTTGTTGCTCCCGTAAGCATACTGTCATCTTATAAAGCTCGCTTTGCAAAATGCTTAATTCACCTTCGGAACAATTGTCAAAATTTATCGTATTGTCTCCGTGTAATATTTTATCAATACTTTCTGACAATTCGGAAATCCGCTTGTGCCGTCTGTTTGCCATTAACAAATACGAAGCGATGAATAGCACACACAGCACCAATGTAAAGAGACCAAAACAGACTTGCCACCCGGCAGCAATAATCGTGGCTATTAAAGATATAAGAGCAAACCACCGTAAATTATTTTTTATTTCCGGATTTCTAAATAGTTTCATAATCAATCCACCATGTATCCAAGACCACGAACTGTTTTTATGATTGTGGGATTTTGAATATCATTTTCAATTTTTTCGCGCAATCGTTTGATATAAACGGTTAACGTATTATCGTTTACAAACTCTCCTGCCACATCCCAAATAGATTCAAGCAATTGCGCTCTTGTTAATATCACACCGCGATTATTGATGAATACAAGTAATAATCTGTATTCCAATGCCGATAAATAAATGTCTTTACCGTTTTTCTTAGCCGTGCCTTTGACCGTGTCTACCTCAACATCGCCTAACTTTATTACACTACCTGCATTGCTTGTCAATCGCAAGATGTTTTTTATACGTGAAACCAATTCACGCGGACGAAACGGTTTGGGAATATAATCGTCTGCCCCGAGATTAAAACCCGTTACGGTACTGTATTCATCGGAAGAAGCTGTCAGAAAAATGACGGGAATATGATAGTCGGATTTCACCGCCGAACAGACAGAAAAACCGTTTCCGTCGGAAAGAGAAATGTCCAGCAATATGAGATCAAAGGATTCGCTGTCCAGAATTGTCAAAGCATCCTTTTGTCCGCTTGCGGTGCGCACAAAAAAGCCTTCCTTTTTTAAGTATTCGCAAAGATTGGTTATAATGGATTTATCGTCCTCAACAAGTAATATTCTTATCATTGTGTATCCTTTCTG
>CAZMAZ010000065.1:0-9166 GCA_964564255.1 uncultured Clostridium sp.
CCTTATCAAATCAGTGTTTCCTTAAAAAATCAAACGTGAAAAGGACAAGTTCACATGGAAACAGAAATACTGAAAATCGAAGATCCTCTGGATCCGCAATTGACACGCGCCGCCGCCATGATTCGTGCGGGAAAATTGGTAGTATTTCCAACCGAAACCGTTTACGGCATCGGCGGTGACGCGCAAAACGGAAGAGCCTCCCGCAAAATATACAAAGCCAAGGGACGGCCGAGCGACAATCCGCTGATTGTACATGTCGCATTTCCGGGAGATGCCGCCCTGTACGCGTATACTTCTCCGCTCTATGATCTCCTGGCACAAAAGTTTATGCCGGGGCCATTGACCGTCATTATGCCGCGACGTGAAAGCATTCCCCTTTCAACTACGGGAGGGCTTGACACCGTAGCCATTCGATGCCCGTCACATCCGATTGCGCACGAACTGATTCGTCGCAGTGGCGGTGCAATTGCCGCACCCTCAGCCAATCTTTCCGGCAAACCGTCACCGACGCGCGTTTCGCATGTGATCAATGATTTGAAGGGACGCGTACATATGATTATCGACGGCGGTGATTGCGAAATCGGGCTGGAGTCCACAATTGTCAAAATTGACAGAGATGAAAGCAACAACGAATATTTAACACTGTTGCGCCCGGGTGCCATTACACGTGATGCGCTGTTACCAATCTGCTCGCGCGTGGAAATCGCAGATGCGGTATGTGAAAAATTTCCGGTTGGAGAACATCCTCTCTCGCCCGGCATGAAATACAAGCATTATGCACCAACCGCACCGCTGACCCTTTTGGAGGGTAACGATGACGACATTATTCGTTTTTTGCGCGATGAACAAGCCAAGGGCGGTTGTGCCATTCTCTGTTATGATGAAGATTTGTCGCGCCTGGAAAATCAAAATCTTTTGCCAATCGGCAAGCGCGACGACATCGAAACGCAGGCACACAACCTTTTTGCGGGACTGCGCGATGCGGATGCCCTTCCCATTGATCGCATTTACGCGCATCTACCCGTCCGTGACGGCATAGGGCTGGCGCTTTACAACCGCTTGATTCGTGCAGCCGCACACACGGTTTGTCATATTCCTTCCGCTTCTCCGTATGACCCTAAAGACAATCAAACGACCCAATCCTAATGCAAATACACCTACCCGACAGAAAGAGAGAAACAATGGCAAAAAAGAAAAAGAGTTCCTCCCTGCAAGAGGAAATTGTATATGCACCGATTCAAGAACAACTGATTACAGATACCATTGAAAAAAATTACATGCCGTATGTGATGAGCGTTATCGTCTCCCGTGCCATTCCGGAAATTGACGGACTCAAGCCCGCACACCGAAAATTGCTCTACACCATGTACAAAATGGGACTTTTAAGCGGCGGTCTAACCAAAAGCGCAAACATTGTGGGTTCTACCATGAAGTTGAATCCACACGGAGATGCCGCTATTTATGAAACCATGGTCCGTCTGACGCGCGGTCATGAAGCACTTTTGCATCCGCTCGTAGAATCCAAGGGAAGTTTCGGCAAGCACTATTCTTCAGATATGAAATACGCCGCTTCCCGTTATACCGAGGCAAAGCTGGCATCTATTTGTGCCGAGCTGTTCGGCGGCATTGACAAAGATGCGGTCGATATGGTGGACAATTACGACGGCACCATGCAGGAACCGGTGCTGTTGCCAACCGCTTTCCCGAACGTTTTGGTTATGCCCAATACCGGCATCGCGGTCGGCATGGCATCCAATACCTGTTCCTTTAATTTGGCAGAGGTTTGCGACGGTACCATCGCACTGTTGCGGCATCCGAATCTTGATACCGACAAATTGATGGATTTAATCAAGGCTCCCGATTTCCCGTGCGGCGGCAATATTCTTTACGACCGTGAGCAGATGAAAGCCATATATGAAACCGGTTCAGGTGGATTTCGCATTCGCGCGCGCTACAACTATGACAAAGAAGCCAATTGCATTGAAATCGTGCAAATTCCCTATTCAACCACAATTGAGCTGATTATCAAAAAAATTGCGGATCTTGTCAAAGAAGGAAAACTCAAAGAAGTCGTGGATGTACGCGACGAAATCGATTTGGACGGCTTTAAACTTGCCATTGACTTGCGCCGCGGCACCGATCCGGACAAGCTGATGAACAAGCTTTACAAGATGACACCGCTTGAAGATACCTTCAAATGCAATTTCAATATTCTGATTGATTCTACCCCGCGCCAAATGGGTGTGCTCGAAATTTTGCAAGAGTGGATTCAATTCCGTTCTGCCTGTGTTCGTCGTGAGCTAACCTTTGAGCTTGGCAAAAAAGAAGATAAATTACACCTTTTGAGAGGTTTGGCGCGAATTTTGATTGACATCGACCGCGCGATTCGCATCATTCGTCAAACCGAAAATGAAGAAGATGTGATTCCCAATCTGCAAAAAGGATTTAATATCGATGAAGTACAAGCAAATTACATTGCGGATATTAAATTGCGAAATCTCAACCGACAATACATTCTCAACCGTATTTCCGAATCACAGGAATTGGAAGCTGCCATCAACGAAATAAAAGCCATTCTTGCCGATGAGTTCAAATTGCGCGCCTACATTGCCGCACAATTGACCGAAATCAAGAAAAAATACGGTATGCCGCGCAAATCTCAAATCGTACATATGGACACGGTTTCCGACGAGGTTGAGGAAGAGACGGTGGAGAGTTACCCGGTTCGCGTTGTTTTAACACGTCAAGGCTATTTCAAAAAAATCACCATGCGTTCCTTGCAGGGGAATGACACGCAAATGCTAAAGGAAGGCGATGATATTCTGACCGCATTTGACGCAAATAATGCCGATGAGCTTTTGGTCTTTACCGATCAGGCACAGCTTTTCCGCTTTAAGCTGGACGATTTTGACAATGTCAAAGCATCGGTCCTGGGCGAATTTTTACCTGCAAAGCTCGGTATGAATCAAGGAGAAAAACCGCTCTTTTGCAAAATTTTCAATGGATATGCGGAAGACGAAAATATGGTATTTTTGTTTGCCAACGGAAAGGGCGCGCGCATTCCGATGTCCGCATATCAAACCAAGAGCATCCGACGCAAGCTGACCGGCGCATATTCTACCGCTTCCCCGCCAATTGCGGCATTCTGCGAAAAAGAAAAAGAGCCGTTTGAATTATTGCTGATCAGCAGTGCCGATCGTGCGGCGGTCGTTAAGAGTGCGTTGATTCCAAAGATGGCAACCCGTACTTCGGGAGGAAATCAGATCTTGCAGCTGAAAAAAGGACAAACTCTGGTACGCGTTACCGATCAAATCGACGGTTACGAGCTCAAGGGATTGCGTCGCACCAAAATCCCTGCCCCCGGTGCCGCATTTGCGGAATCGACAGATACAAACGATACTGCTAAAAAATCATAAACCACAGAAGGAGCAAAAATCATGAACAACAAAAAACAGGAATCCACCAAAAAAACGATTGCACGCTTGCTTGCCGCTATTCTTGCACTTTTAATGTGCGGCAGTGTTATTGCGGTTGCCGTCAGTTATGCATCCTGCAATCTTGCAAATACCGATGCGCACGCATCTGTCACCGCCATTCCCGAATATGCTTTGACAGGCGAAGAAATCGAATCTGTCGTATATACCGAGGTGCTCTAAAGAACAAAAAAGCAACCGCGCCATCTTCGTTATGAAGGTGACGCGGTCTTTTGTAGACCTTATAAGTAAATCAGAGTATAAACCGCTTTGCGGAGCGCCGGTCGGGATGGGCGACTCCCATGTATGTTTTCGTTTTTTATCGCGCGAAAACCACAATGTACCGATCGAACTTGTTTACCGGGTCATGCGATTACGCATTTGTGCTGTTATTCTTTCTCTTTTCAAAACAAGCGCTGCAGTAGATCGGTCTGTCTTCTGTGGGCGGGAAGGTTACTTTTGCTTCTCCTCCGCAATCCGCACATACGGCAGTGTAAATGGTGCGAGTCGGTTTTCCGGCGTTTTTCTTTGCCTCACGGCATGCCTTGCAGCACTTGGGCTTGTTCATAAAGCCTTTTTCTGCGTAGAATCTCTGTTCACCGGCGGTGAAAGTAAATTCATTTCCGCATTCTCTGCATACAAGGGTTTCGTCCTGGTATACCTTTTCCTCGGCAATTGCGTCTTCTTCGTACATTGTAAATACCTCGCTTAAATGTTAGATGATTGCGGTACGCGGCAGCTTATGCCGTTACGGTTTCCCGACTGTCCCGTAATGTACCCTCTATAAACAAGCCTCGGGGCTTATCTATCTTTTTTATTTGTTTTTGAGAACCTTCTAAAATCATTGAAAATGAGCAAGATTCCCCTTTATTTGTTTCGATCCGCCAGAAGCAATCTCAACTTTTGCCGTATTCGATAAATCGCATTGGAAACCGATTTTTCATCTTTTTGCAGTTCTGTCCCAATCTCTTTTGCCGTTGCTCCCGATACATATCGCCACCAAACGCGATTTTCGTAAGGAGAAAGGGCTTCCCTAATGCGTCGATAGAGTAAAACAAATGCCTCTTGCTGCACAAAACCGGACGCAATATCGTCTCCATCCGCAAGCGAGCTGACATGCGCCGCCAACACGCTGTCATCGTCAATCGACAGAACCTTACCGGCGCTTCGACGTCGATAAGACCGCAAGCAAGATTTCATGGCATTGCCCATACATATCTTTGCATATAAACCAAACGATACGCCGTCCTGCGTACTGTCATACGAACGAACTGCCTTGCAAAACACCATTGCCGCTTCCTGTTTCATATCCTCTGTATCCTGCGCGGTCATCCAATCCACACGATACGCATCCACAATTGCCTGCAGGAGCGGATCATATTGAGAAAGAAGCTGTGCATATGCATCTTGATTGCCTTCTTTGGCACGGGAAATCAGCACTTCAATCTCCTCTTTCTCCGTTTGTTTGGTCTCTGTCGCTGTTCTTTTTATCAAATTATCTTCACTTGCTTGGGCTTGTTTTGTTTTGTCAAAATCCTTTTTTCTCGTTTGATCAGCCATTTTCCACCACTTTTTGAAAAGGAATCGGCTGTTTTTGACAGCTCTCCCTTTCCCTTCTTTTATTATATCATTTTTTCCGCATTTGTCAATAGGATTCTTCTCTGCTTGTTTCGCGATTTCCTGTCATTTTTCGAAAACAATCGACATTTTGCACAATTACTACATATTGTTTTCGGACAATGCGTCGACAAAATAGGGCGTATTGCACAAATTATTTTTTGATATTATGAATATTTCTACCTTCTGCACAATCGGCATGTTTCCTTCACTAATCAAGATACGAGGCGTCTCCCGAAAGCATGGCAAAAACGCCTTTATAAACCACCTCGGGCATGTCCCGAAAATGACGTGCGATCTCTTGCGCGCGGGTAAGAGAATCCACCAGCAATTGACTTTCAAAGATAATTTCTTTTTGTTCCTTCATCATCACGATGACGCGATACCTGCCATTCCCCGTTTTTTCTACCGTGGAATCCAATGTAATCCCTCGTTTTTTGAAATCCAAATATCGCAACGCGCAACGCATACTATGGCGTAGGATAGCAGGCAAAATATCACTTTGCAATTCTGCGGCAACACATCTGCCATGCTCACTGACCACATAAAGCACATTTCCCGCGTCGTCCTTTCCGCACGGTTCAATCAATTTCGCATCGGTCATTTCCGCGAATGCTTGTGCAAAATCCAAGTACATTACATAATCGTTTTGCATAACAATATCATTGATGGTCAAATAGTCCATCGGGTAACCGATATTATCCAAAAGATACAGAACAAAGATTTTTACGTTTTTCAGACCTCCAACAGGCGAGCTCATTAGCATTCCTCCTTGTCTTTTTTAGTAACCGTTCTTTGCAAAAAATCACTTACATTTCATTATATCACATTCTGCGTCGAATGACAAGAGAAAAACAGTTGCAAAATAAAAAAAATTGTGATATAATAGATACGATAATGAAGGAAAATACGGGATACGACTCCCGCATAAGAAAGGAATTGGTTTATTTTTATGGCAAACATTGCATTGCTCGGGTTCGGTACGGTTGGCAGCGGCGTTGCAGAGGTGCTTTCCAAAAAGCAGGCACAGCTTTCCCGCCATATCGGTGAAGAGGTACGCATTCGCTCTATTTTGGATTTGCGCGATTTTCCCGACAGTCCGTTCGGACACCTGGTTACACATCGCTTTGAAGATATTTTGGAAGACCCCGAAATTTCCATTGTAGCCGAAATGATGGGCGGATTGCATCCTGCATATGAATATACACGCGCCTGTCTCTGTGCAGGCAAACATGTGGTTACGGCAAACAAAGCAGTTGTAGCAAGCTATGGCGGCGAGCTGTTGCGTACGGCACAGGAACATGGCGTTTGCTACCGTTTCGAAGCAAGCGTCGCCGGAGGCATCCCGATCATTCACCCTATGATGACCGACCTCACCCCCAACACCGTCCTATCCATTGACGGAATTTTGAACGGCACAACCAATTTTATGCTAACCGCCATGGAACAAGACGGTGCGGCATATGCCGACGTATTGGCAAAAGCGCAAGCGCTGGGCTACGCGGAAGCCAATCCGGATGCCGATGTACAGGGCACAGATGCAGCACGTAAAATTATTATTTTATCGGCGCTTGCTTTCGGAAAAATGCTCCCTCTGGAGACAATTCACACCGAGGGCATTACCGACATCACAGTGGACGATTTTGCACGTGCAAAACAATTTGGCTTTACCATCAAATTGATTGCACACGCACACAAACAACACGACGGGCGTATCTTGGCAGCCGTAATGCCGCGTCTTGTACGAAGCAGCAGTCCTCTGTTCGGCATCAGTGATGTATTCAACGGCATTCTGGTAAACACAGACATGCTGGGCAAGGTCATGTTCTACGGCAGCGGTGCAGGTAAATTTCCGACTGCCAGTGCAGTCGTTTCGGACATTGTCGCTCTGCAAAGCGGCAGAGAAACCGATCTGCGTGCTTCTTGGGAAGATGCAAATGAAACCGACATTGCCGACTTTAACGATTTCACTTGCTCGCGTTTGGTCACTCTGCGCGGCAATAAGGATGCGGCGGATCGCGCATTCGGAAGCGATAATACCGCATTTTCTTCCACAAGCAGCACTTATACCTATCTGACCGCGCCGATTTCGGAAACCGCCTTTGCAAAACGCCTTGCCGAATGCGATGCAGAACTGATTTCGGCTTTGCGTGTGCTTTAATCGAACAAAAATGAAGAAGTTAAATATCGGATATATTGTACTTGGCACATTGCTGGTCATTTTGGCAACCGCAGGTCTGGTGGTCTTGACCTCCCTACTTTTCGGTGTTTGTTTTTCTCTTCGTTACCCGGACGGCACCTATTGCGGAACGCTCCGTTCTCTTTCGGTTTGTGCACTTCTCTATTTTGTTCTTTTAGAGGTTCTGTTCCTTCTGATTCCGATTTCCCGCCAAAGACGCAAAGAAAGCGCCAAGCATTCGCTTGGTTCTCCCTTGTCAAAAAGCACGGTTGAAGCAAAAGGCAACCGTTTACCGCTTCTTCTTTGCATCCTTTGCATTGTCGGTATTCTTCTGACCGCCTTGATTTGCACAAACAATTATATTACCTTCTCCCCCGATGGCGTGGAAACCGTCTTTTTCGCCACCGTCGATTCTTACGGTTGGGATGATGTTCGTGCCTATACGGTAGAATGCACCGAAGAAAACGGATTTGATTTGATTCTTACCATGCGCGACGGAAACGAATACTCCTTTTTAAACACTGTCAATTCCGCTACCGACGACTTTTGCTCTGCCTACGGGGATCTGTATGGGTATGCTGTGTATGTGGACAGCAACCTGCGCGCACGCTATATCAGTCGCACTGTTCGCGGTGCTTCGCTGATGGAAAGCTATTATAAAGAATCTTACCCCGATGTTTGGGAAAAAATTCTGACCATTCTGAATGCGCAGGAGGCAGACGGAAATGGATGAAAAGCAAAACAACACACAAATTCCGTTTTTCCTAACCGAACGCCTGTTTGAAACCGACAGCTACTGTCGCCGCTTTCAAGCGACTGTTCTTGCCTGTATACCGACAAAAGACGGTAAATATGAAATCATAACCGACCGTACCGCCTTTTTCCCGGAAGCAGGCGGCCAGCTTGCCGATTGCGGTATTCTCGGCGGCATCGCGGTCACAGATGTGCGTGAAAACGGCGATGGCAGTATTACGCATATTCTCCCTGCTCCCTTACCGCTGGGGGCAGTGGTTGATGGTGAAATCGACTGGAATATTCGATACAGACGTATGCAAAATCATTCCGGCGAACATCTGCTTTCGGGCTTGGTATATGCAACCTACGGACTGCATAATGTCGGTTTTCATTTGGGTGAAAACGGAATGACCGTTGATTTTGACGGCTACTTGGATCGAACGCAACTAAATGCGCTGGAGGATACAATCAACCGTCACATTACCGAAATGCATCCGATCACGGTTCGCTTCCCCTCATCGGAAGAACTTGCAAAAATGGCGTATCGTTCCAAAATTTCACTTGCAGGCAGAGTGCGTATTATCACTATAGAAGGATGCGATGTCTGTGCTTGCTGTGCTCCGCATGTTGCAAACACGGGGGAAATCGGTCTTGCTAAAATTTTAGATGCAACTCGCTATAAAGGCGGCGTGCGCTTGCATATGCTTTGCGGACAGGATGCATTGGAGGATTACCGTACCTGCCATGCAACGGTTTCTGCGCTGTCTGCATCGTTATCGGTACCGAAAGAAGAGGTTTTGGACGGGGTCGATCGTTTGCGTGAACAGCTTTCCGATGCGGCAAAACGAATGACAGATTTACGCCGTGAGTTGATTGCCTATCGCGCCGCCGCAGCACAGGTGCAAAACGGTACTATCTGTCTGATTGAGGAAACTGCGGACATGCTCTATTTGCGACAGTTGGTCAACGCCTGCCTTATACGTTGCAAGCATCTTTGCGCGGCATTTGCAGGAAATGACCGTGACGGCTATCGCTACATTATCGCTTCTCAAACCGTCGATCTTCGCCAATTTGCACCGCAAATTAACCGCGATCTGCACGGACGAGGTGGCGGTAGTCCGCAAATGATACAAGGAAGCGTCACCGCGTCCGCCGACCAAAT
>CAZMAZ010000066.1:0-3487 GCA_964564255.1 uncultured Clostridium sp.
ATGACATCCTTCCAGCGCGCAAGCATCTCCCGAAATTCATACCAAGGCTGTTTTGTCGTGTCGTGAAATGCGGCGGGGACGCCGTCGGCATCCAAGGAGAAATGCCTTGCAATGTACAGCGCACGGTATAAATGATATTCCTGGGTTACAACAAGGATGCGTGAAAAGCCGAAAACATGCGCCGCACGCCACATGCTGTCATAGGTTGACAGCCCATACGGGTCGGTCATAATTGCCTCGGCAGGAATTCCCTGCGCTTGGGCAAACGCTTTCATGGCGCCTGTTTCGTCATATGTCGCATGCTCGCTGTCACCGCTCATCAAAATCACGTCTGCCAATCCGCGACGGTATAAATCGACAGCGCAAAGCAAACGGTCCTCCAGTCGCCCTGCCGGCGTGCCGTCCGGACGCAATCCGCATCCGAGCACGACAATGGCATCGTAGGGCTCTTTTTCTTTGCCTGCATTGGCGGCAACGGTATCCGCTGTGAATATCGAATTGCGTGTACTGACACGGACGGCGCAGCCGTCAATCAAAACGCCGCCGAATACAAGCAAAGCAATCAAAATACCGCTCAAAATTCCTTTGAACGCAGCCGGAATCTGCCCAATGCGCCGCGTAGTACGCTGCGTATCACGCTGCGTATCACGCTGCGTATCACGCGGCGTATCACGCGGCGTATTACGCCTGTATACGGTTTGCAAATTTTTCATACGACAGTCGGGCAAGGCAAGCTCAATCCGCCTGCGTGCCGCATTTTTGCTCAATGGCATCCGCCGCGGCATCCAGATAGGTGTTATCCATCATTTCAATCCAGCCCTTATCGACCAGTGCCGCCAGCTTGGAATCCATCGGAATTTTACCGAGCAGGTCATAGCCGAATTTTTCGGCAATCTCTTCAATATGGCTTTCGCCGAACACCTTGATTTCGGTATCACAGCACGGGCACTTGACATAACTCATATTTTCCACCAGACCCAGTACGCGAATCTGCATCATTTCCGCCATCTTAGCCGCTTTTTGCACAATCATGGAGACCAAGTCCTGGGGACTTGATACAATTACAATCCCGTCAAGCGGAAGCGATTGAAAAACGGTCAGCGGCACATCGCCGGTTCCGGGCGGGCAGTCAACAAACAAATAATCAATATCGTTCCAAATGGTTTCGGACCAAAATTGCTTAACGGCGCCCGCAATCACGGGTCCGCGCCAAACGACCGGATCCGCCTCGTCGGGTAACATCAAATTCACCGAGATAATATCGATTCCGGTTGTGGTGGAGGGCGGAATCAAACCGGATTCATCCCCTTCTACCGGCTTTTTGAGACCAAACGCTTTGGGGATGGACGGACCTGTAATATCCGCATCCAGGATACCGACGCGGTAGCCCTTTCTTGCCATCAAAACCGCAAGCATGGAGGTTACCAGGGATTTGCCGACGCCGCCTTTGCCGCTGACAACGCCAATCATATGCCCGACCGAGCTGAATGGGTGGGGGGGATCTTTTTGTATTTCTTGTTCGCGTGAACTGCAATTTGCAGAGCAAGTGGAACAATCGTGAGTACATTCTTCTGCCATTTTCTTTTCTCCTCTTTGATTTTAGCACCTGACAATAAACAGAGGTACCCTTATATTATACACCAAAACAATTTTTTTGCAAGTGGATTTAGCATTTTCTTTTGCAAAACAGAGAAAATTTACAAAATCTCTTGCAAATGTCAATCAAAAAGGGTATAATAGAGGGTGATAATTTTGAATTACGGAGTTCGGAGGTAATTTATCATGAAGCAGCTTCAACAGCTGAACAATTTTTCGGGAGTACGCGGTCCGATTTTGACCGTTGTCATGGACGGTGTCGGTCTGGCTCCCAAAACGGCAGGAAATGCCGTTGCTCTTGCACATACACCCAATCTGGATGCTCTGTTTGCATCCTGCCCCATGGTCAGTCTGCGTGCACACGGCACCGCAGTCGGACTGCCGTCGGATGACGACATGGGAAATTCCGAGGTCGGGCATAACGCACTCGGCGCCGGACAGGTATTTGCACAGGGCGCAAAACTGGTTTCCAATTCCATCGAAAGCGGAAAAATGTTTGAAAGCAACACCTGGAAAGAATTGATTTCCAATGTTAAAGCACACGGTTCTACCCTGCATTTTCTCGGTCTGTTCTCGGACGGAAACGTGCACTCGCACATTGATCATCTGACCGCTATGATCAAGCATGCCAAAACCGATGGCGTCGCGCGCGTTCGCGTTCATATTCTTTTGGACGGCAGAGATGTCGGAGAAACCTCGGCTCTTGATTACATTCGCCCCTTTGAATCCTTCCTTGCCTCTTTAAATGACGCCGATTTTGATGCACGTATTGCATCGGGCGGTGGCAGAATGAATATCACGATGGACAGATATGAAGCAAACTGGTCCATGGTAGAGCGCGGCTGGCATACACATGTTTTGGGCGAAGGCAGACAGTTTGCCTCTGCGGAAGAAGCCTACACCGCTTTGCGTGCCGAGACAGGCAAGATTGACCAGGACATCGATCCCTTTGTCATTGCCAAAGACGGTAAGCCGGTCGGCACCGTACAAGACGGCGACAGCGTCATCTTCTACAATTTCCGCGGTGACCGCGCCATTGAAATTTCAAAGGCGTTTGATACCCCGCAGGGCGCCTTTGACAAGTTTGACCGTGTTCGTTATCCCGACGTTTTGTACGCGGGTATGCTGGAATATGACGGAGACCTTCACATTCCGCATCGCTATCTGGTCAATCCGCCCGAAATCACAAACACTATGGGTGAATATCTTGCCGGCTCCGGCATTTCACAGTACGCCATTTCCGAGACGCAAAAATACGGACATGTCACCTATTTCTGGAACGGCAACAAATCCGGAAAGTTTGACGACGCTCTGGAAACCTATGTTGAAATTCCTTCCGACATCGTGCCCTTCGAACAGCGTCCCTGGATGCAGTGCGCTTTGATTACGGATGCATTGATTGCCGCTATGGAATCGGGCAAGTATCGCTACTATCGCGTTAACTTCCCCAACGGTGACATGGTCGGTCATACCGGATCGCTTGCCGCCACCATCTGCTCGATGGAAGCGCTGGATTTGCAGCTCGGTCGTATTCTTGCGGCAGTGGACAAGCTGGGCGGCGTGGCATTGATTACCGCCGACCACGGCAATGCGGATGAAATGTATGAAATCGATAAAAAGACAGGACAGCCCAAGGTCAACAAGGACGGCAGCTGTAAAGCCAAAACCAGTCACACGCTCAATCCGGTTCCCTGCTTTATTTATGACGCAACCGACGCCAAGACGCACTATTCGCTCAAGCCCGACAACGGTAACTTCGGTCTTTCCAATGTTGCCGCCACCATGGTCAATCTGATGGGCTATGCGGCACCCGATATGTGGGATGAATCCTTGATTGAAATCAAATAAAAAATAAGGATGGGGTATTCGATTTTACCCCATCCCTTTTTGT
>CAZMAZ010000066.1:3587-9007 GCA_964564255.1 uncultured Clostridium sp.
AATCTTTTTCCTGCGCTTCGCGTGTCTGCGCCATAACCAACTTATAGTAAATACCTTTCAAATCCAGCAGTTCCTTGTGGGTCCCGCTCTCCGCCAATCTGCCGTGATCGATAACAATGATGCGATCGGCATTTCTCAGAGTGGAGAGGCGGTGCGCAATGGCAAAGGTGGTGCGATTGTCGGTCATTTTGTCAATGGCATCCTGAATCAGCTTTTCGGTTTCGGTATCCAGTGCCGCGGTTGCCTCATCCAGAATCAGAATCGGCGGATTATGTATCAATGCGCGCGCAATGGCAATGCGTTGCCGCTCACCGCCCGAAAGCGAATAGCCTTTTTCGCCAACAAGCGTATTGTACCCTTCCGGCAATCGCATGATAAAATCATGCGCATTTGCCGCACGTGCCGCCGCTATGACCTGTTCATAGCTTGCATGCGGGTCGGCGTATCGAATATTTTCCAGCACCGAACCGGAAAACAGGTGCGTTTCCTGCAAAACCACACCCATTTGCGAACGAAGCGTGTTTTGCGACATTTCCTTCAAATCGATGCCGTCAATGGTGATACGTCCGCGCCCGGGATCGTACATACGCATAATCAGATTAATCAATGTACTTTTCCCGCATCCCGAATGCCCGACAACACCAATCATCTCGCCTGCTTTCACCGTAAACGATACATCCCGCAAAACCGGTCTGCCGCTTTCGTATCCGAAGGTAACATGCTCAACGCTGACATCGCCGCGAATCCGAATGTCGGTCGGCTTTCGAACATCGGCAACCTCCGGTTCTTCCTCCAAAATTTCCATAATCTTGCCAAACGAGGTCATAAAGTTGGAAATGTTACGCGGAATGGTGGTGATTTCCATCAAAGGCGAGTAAATAATGCCGGCATAGACATTAAACTGGTTCAGTGTACCTACATCCATGGCACCGTTAAACAGGCACAGATTGCCGTACATCAAAATCATGTAACTGCCGAGATGCAGTGCAAATCCGAGGATGGGAAACACGGTATCAAACAGCTTTGCGTTGGATTCGTTCTGCTTTGCCTGCGCATCGGTACAGGCGCAAAATTTGTCAATCGAGTTTTGCTCCTGTCCATAGGTCTTGACAACGCGAATGCCGCTCAGACTGTCCTGCAGTGTCATGTTGGTATTTTGCCCCATTTTCCATGCGCGGCGATTGCGGAAGTTCATTTTTTGACGGAAACGGTAAATGACAAAGATGACAAGCGGCACCGGGATAAAAATGAACAGGCTCATGACAGGACTCATAATTAAAATCAGAATTAAGCCCAGAACAAAGGAAACCGCCTGCGCAAAATAAGAAGGCAACAGATTGGTAATAAAGTTCTGTACCACGCTGACATCGTTATTGATTCTGCCCATCAGGTCGCCGGTCGACTTTTTTTGCACCGAAGACATGGAAAGTGTCTGTATTTTCTCAAACAAAAGGGTTCGCAACATACGCGTAAAGCGATTGCCCGATATGGCGGAAATGCGGTTTTGCACAATATTGATCAGCTTGTAAACCACATCAATCAAAACAATCGAAGCGGCAATCAGAGCAAAATGCAAGCCCCAATTGTTTTCAAAGCTTTCCCGATTGGCTGTAATGTAGTTATTGATCAGCATTTTTTGCATAATCGGCGAAATAAAGGTCAAAGACAGCGCAACCGCAGCAGTGAGTAACGGAATCAGCATCATCAAACGCAATCCCTTAGTCATTGCCCAAAGTTTTCCGTAAACCTCTTTTTTACTTTGACAAAACGGACAGATATGCGTATGCATTACAAACGGTCTGCCGCATTTGGCACAGTATCGTTCCGGCTCCTCGTTGACAATCAATTCGTCCGCATTGCCGCTCGCCAGCTGCTGGCACGCTTCGCAAATCACCGTGTAACGCGGCAGATTTCGACCGGTCACAAAGCGGCAAATCAAAATCGGTTCCCCGTCATATTTGGCATAAAATCCGCCACACCCGTAAAGCACCTCGGTGGAAAAATCGGACAGGTGCGAAAAGGCGTAGCGCGCCTCCACACGACCGTTTAAGACGCGATATAAATAGGTTTTGGTGATTACGATAAACCCGGTTACGCGTTTCTTTTCCCGACAATCAAAGGGCAGACAGTATAAAATCTCTTCGTCACTTGCACGGGAGGCATCAAATGCCGCCAGATCATCCGACTTGAGTGTATATAATAAATTCATAGCCGTGCCTCCTCAGAGGTAAATTTCAACCTTCTTATAACTGGAACGGTCCAACTTTTGCGGGTCTCGGATGGCAAAGCAGTTGCCGTCAATGTCATACATCAGAACCTGTCCGTTTTCCAGTGTTCTGATGTTATTGGTCGGATTGTTCATGACAAATTCCACCTCTCCCGCACTGGTGATGACCCTCCAATAGGAATAGCCGAACTTTTCGTGCATGGAACAGATTTTGCTGATTGTCGGCGTAAAGTAGCGGCGTTCCAGCTCGGCAAGAATCAATTCTTCGGTTCGCTCGTCGAAATCCGACAGGCAACGAATCATGCCAATTTCCTGTCCCCTGCCCATAAATCGGGTATCCGGCTCGCGAATCGAAATATATTCTCCGGGCGCCGAAATCGGAAAGGCTCGTACCGGAACCACGCGTTCAAAAAATTCGGTGGTGTTGTCCGCATTTATCAAATTCAAGGAAATCAGTCCACCCGATGACGCGGTAAACAACGCGTTTTGCGGTGTCAGTGCAACCGATTCCCTGCCCGAAAACAGGGCATCCTCTTTTACAGACTCATTCATTTATTCTCCCTCCATTACTTTCTGCATCTGCTCGGTTTGCAGTGTCCAGAGTTTGTAGTAAATTCCCTTGCGTTGCAAAAGCTCCGCCGCCGTTCCCATTTCCGCCAGCTCTCCGTTGTCAATCGACATCAGATAATTGCAGTTTTTCAGTGTAGAAAGACGGTGCGCGATGCTGACTGTCGTATGCCCGACTATCAAGCGGTCAATGGCACGGCTGATCTGGCATTCGGTTTCCGTATCCATGGCGGCTGTCGCTTCGTCCAAAATCAAAATTGCGGGATTTAGAAGAAGTGCGCGTGCAATGGCAATTCTCTGCCGTTCGCCACCGGAAAGAGATCTGTTGCCGATACCGACACAGGTTTCGTATCCTTCGGGCAAACGCATAATAAAATCGTGCGCATTTGCCGATTTGGCGGCGGAAATCACCTCGTCCATGGTTGCCTCCGGGCGTGCATAGCGAATATTGTCGGCAATCGTGCCGCGGAAAATGAAAATTTCCTGCGATACAATGGCAATATTTTTATGAATATCCGCCTGCCGAATCTGCTTGACATCCACACCGTCCAGCAATACCGAGCCGCTGACCACATCATACATGCGCGTGATTAGATTGGCAACCGTGCTTTTGCCGCTCCCCGTATGACCGACAAGACCCACATGGTCACCCGGTCGAATGGTAAAGGAAATATCCTTCAAAATCGGGCGATTGGGGTTATAATGGAAACAAACATTGCGAAATTCAATTTCTCCCTTGCATACGGGCATGGAAACCGCATTCGGCGCATCCGTGATTTCGGGAACCGCATCGATTACCTCAAAAATACGAACCGCGGAATTCATGGTATCGGTCACAAGGTTTGTAAAATTGGTAAAAAAGCTAAGCGGTCCGAAAATCATGCCCGTATAGCCGATATAGGTGGTCAATTGACCGTAGGTCATGCGTTGTCCGATTACCTCAATGCCGCCGACACCCCACATGGCGTGGCAAAAAATGCCGATTACAATGGATACCACCGGAAAAACCGTCAGACTAATCAGATTGGATTTCAGGTTGGCGTCGTAAAGACGGGTTGCGTATTTCAAAAACTGTGCGGTTTCGTCGGTCTCCTTGGCAAAGGCTTTGACAACGCGAATCCCGGAAAGCGAATCGTTCATCATGGCATTCATGGAAGAAGAACGCCGCCACATACGCGAATAGGATTTCCAGAGCTTGGGCAAGCGGAACTTGATAATGCACACAATAAGCGGAATCGGGATAAACAGAAGCAGTGTCAGGCGCCAGTGAATGGTAAACAAAATAATCGAAAGTCCCACAAACTGCAACACATGCACCAAAAAATACGGAAGACCGTCAATAAAAAAGCTGCGAATCTTTTCGGCATCATAATTGACACGGTTAATCAAGCGTCCGGTCGGATTCTTGTTGAAGTAGGAAAGCGACAGTCTCTGCATGGCAATAAACACTTCGTTTTTAATGTTTTTCACCACACGCGTTGACATATAGGCATTGATACGGTTACGGAAAACACTGATCAAAAGATTCAAAACCGCAAAACAAATCAATATGCCCACAAACAAATAGACATATTTCTCTTCATGCATCCTGCCCGTAACCTGCACCCCCGCTTGGTTGTACGACGGCTCGGAAATCACCTGATCGTACAAAAGCTGTCCGCTGACAATCGGCGAAAGCAAGGAAATGACGGTCGATGCCAACAGAAGCACAAGAATCAGGACAAGCTGCAGCCGAAATTGCGTAAAATAATGGAGCAGGCGGCGAAAAACGCCTTTTTTATTGACACAGTGTGAGCAAATGCGACGTTCCCTGTCTTCATAGGGTCTGCCGCATTTGGGGCAGGTTTCATGAAACTGTTCAAACAGTGCATCGTCGGCTGTAATCTGTTCCCCGCGCAAAAGTCGCTCCCAAAGGTTCAAAAAAGCACTCAGCTTTTTCTTGCAGGCATTGGTACAATAGCCGAGAACCATGGTTTCGCCCGTGCTGTCATAGCGACGCCTTCTTTGACGGTACGCCTCTTCCGATTCCGCCTCTTCCCGCACGGGAGGCGGCTGATCTGCAGGATGCCTGTACACCTGCAGGCGATTGGAGGTTGTGTAATTGTCAATATTCGGTTCGCTCAGCTCGGCAAGCGGAAATGCCTCGACCGTATCCCCGACACGGTACAGCATTCCTTCCGCAACCGAAAGAAGCAGCCAAAGCTCTCCGAAATTCCCGTCTCTATCCATATCAAAATGCAGGGCAACATCGATTTTGTCGGTGTGAGCACCGTAGGCGGATAAAAGAACCAGTACGGAATCCGGGCACAAATCAAGCGGAAGCATCTCACCATCCCCTTTCGAATTTTGCTTTGAATTTTTCATCTTTGCATTCGCCCCGAAAAATGTCAAATCGGGGTTGCCTACATTATAGCCTATCAGAAAAAAATGTCAAGCACTTTTTGCAAATAAGTTTATTTTTGTCAAGTGACACAATTCGACCAATCACCGCATGAAATCTTTGTGTCATAATCCCCACATGTATTTGAAATTACGCTCCCCCAAAAATACGGAATCCTTCATTGCCGAAAAAAGGTTGACATTCGGATGGTTCTGTGGTACAATGAATTTGCGCGAAAAATCGCGC
>CAZMAZ010000067.1:0-8876 GCA_964564255.1 uncultured Clostridium sp.
TCCGAAGGTGTCGGTACTTCCAAATGGGATGCGCGTCGCGGCATACTCTGCTTGACGAAAAAGAACGGCACAACCCTTCCTGCCGATGCAAGATTGCAGGTAAAGGTGGGCGATTCCACTGCCATATATCCTTTGATAGACGGTAAATTCATCGTATCCCTGCCGACAAACGGTTCCGCTACGGCGGAATTGACCCTACTGTCGGATATGCTGCCGAACGAGACCGTAAAAATGGAATTTGACGTTATGCTGTATTCTTCCGAAACCCTGATAGGGACAACCCCGAGCACGACAAAGATCACAAATTCGGAGACGGTAACATACAGCGTGACAGAGACCAAAAAGTATGCTGTCTATGCAAAGATAGAAGGGGATCTTCCTCAATACAAAGACGGTACAACCACGGAACTCCAATTTCAAGGAAGTGTTTCGTCCGAGTTGCCGGAAAACTATAAAGTACAGGCATCCTTGTATTCAAAAAATGACAATGGCGAGTACAAAGATACGACTGTTTCGGCAACCGTTATAATTAATGGCAGATCACTTACCGGCAGCTGTTCTTTTGATTCTTTGGGAGAAAATATGAAGAACACGACTGGCAGTCTCAGCATGATGCTGAAGTTTGAATTGATAGATCCGAATGGTTCGACAGTCGATTCCATGCCGCTATATTTTATACTGATTGATGAAAGACAGTAAACGGCATCAAAATCCCGCGCGAAAGTGCGGGATTTTGATTTTGCAAGGGAATAATATTTTTTAGAGTGTGCAGATTTGTTTTCTGTAATAATCCCCCTTGATTTTTTTCTTTTCTTGTTGTATAATAAAAGCACCGATAAAAACAAATCCGCTTTATTCGGATTTCTGTCCCGGCGGTGTCTTTTGCTCGGCACTGCATGCAATTACCTGTACGAGCACAAAAATCGGAAAATGCGAGCAAAGTTCAAAAAGTCGCGCTATCAATGCGCGGGGAGGATGGTATGAGAAGAATCGGGCGTGTGATGTGCGGAGGAATTGCGATATTGCTGTTTCTTTCGGTCTTTTCCGTTTTGGGCTGTCATGGAGGCAGGCAGGAATGGAGCACGGAAGAAACAAGTGCAAACAGCGGTACGCTCGATCCCTCAAATACGGGCACGGCAGGCACCGAAAACGCCACCGATACGGGAACATTGCCGCCAAATTCGGAGCAACCCCCAAGCGGCACAGCGGATGCAACCGTCGTTATCTCCAAGGTGTACGGAAACGGGGGAAGCATGGATGCGGCGGCGCGGTATAGCTTTATCGAGCTTTACAATATCGGCGAAAAAGCGCAGTCAATGGCAGGGCTGTCCCTTTATTATCGAACCGACGACGAAAAAGAGTATCAAACCTATCAATTTGCAAGTAACATTACCGTGGCACCTAAAAGCGCACTCTTGATTCGTTGCAAGGAAGCGGGAAAGAACGGGCAAGAATACGCTTCGACCTATGAAGTGATTTCTGTTGATGCCTATGATTTGACATGGGACATCAGACTTGACAATAAAGTGATTTATCTGGCGCTTGCGCCGAATGACCTGCACCCGGACAAGACAACCAAACCCGCCGCATTTACCGATGCCGTTTCGATTTTTACCGCCGAGTCGGAAGAAACGCAGACAGGAACCGATGTCTTTACGGTGAAAGATCTTTCCAAAAATAAGGTGGCGGTGCGGACGGCATTGACCGCCTACAGCGGCTATCACTTGGTGAACCTGACCAAATCCAATTCCACGACCTTGCGCAACACGCTTCCGTGTACGGCAAGCGGTGAAAAAAATCGCATAGTGGCTTCGCGCTTGAACGAGGTTTGCTTTTCCGCAGATGCGGGCTTTTATGCCGAATCGTTTGATTTGTCCCTGTCGGCGGCAGACGGATACACTGTCTATTATACAACCGACGGCTCGGACCCTTCCGTTTCTTCCACGCGCGTCAAATATACAAGACCGATTCGATTGACCGATACCTCTGCCGTGGAGATGGGGTCTTTGAGCCAACAGGTGATCAAGTATCTGGGCAGTGCTTATTCTTATGATAAGCTGCCGGGAGCGCATGTGATTAAGGCATATGCAACCAACGGAAGCGACTGCACGGGGATTTATACCAATACCTATTTTGTATCCGCGCATATGGAAGAATACGGTGTGACCGTGATGTCTCTTTCCATGGATAAATCGGTTTTCTGCGGACAAAGCGGCTTTTACAACAATTATTACAGCAGTGCCAACGGCACCAATACACGCGGCGTCGGATTGATGGAAGTTTTTGATACAAACGGGGTACGTCAAGGGTATTCCAATATTGAGCTTGCAATCAGCGGACACGGCTCTTCCGGATTTGCCATGAAGTCTATGCGCTTGTATTATAAAGGCACCAACAATCGGGTCTACGATGCGCAAAAAGGCGAAGAGAACGGAAAAACCGAAGCGGCATATGCGGTGAAGGTGGAATCCGGCTTTTCAAGCGATCTCAATTACGATTTATTCGGCGGATATGCAAGGAATCAAGAGGGGCAGGCGATTACCACATTTTCGCGATTGCTTTTGCGAAATTCGGGAAACGATTGCGGGAATTCCTATATTCGCGACGCTTATATGCAGCGTGTTTGTGCCTCTCTTGAAACCGACAGCATGGCATATGCCCCGGTTCTTCTGTTCATTAACGGTGAATTTTGGGGTGTGTATAATGCGCGCGAACGTTACAGTCCCGAATACGCAGAAGCGCACTACGGTGTGGAAAAAGACGATGTAGCCGTCATTGAAAGTGACTATTCTCAGGTGCATACCAATCAGAATGCAGATTTTGTCATCAGCGCGGGTGTGGAAGGGGACCAGGATGATTTTAACGATTTGACGGCATTTGTTCGTTCGCATGACCTGTCGATACAAGCCAATTATGAGTATGTTGCCTCCCGTATTGACATTGATTCTTTCCTGGATATGTATGTTGCGCGCATCTATTTTTGCGCGCGCGATTGGCCGGAAAACAATATTAAAATTTGGCGCACGCGCACCGATGACGACCCTTCCGGTGTAGAACAGAAATGGCGATTTTCCTTGCTGGATATGGATATGGGAATTTCCTTCTATCCTTATGAAAACAATACCAGCGAAACCGGAAATTATTTTTATTTCTGTAACGCCACAAACTGTGTCATCGGTACCTATATGGACCGGTTGCTTAAGAACACCGCGTTCCGAGACCGTTTTCTTGCGCGGTTTTATGAAGTGGTAACCGAGGTTTTGACGCCGACCTATTTAAAAAGCGAGCTGGATGGGATGGTTGAAGAACGCGCACCGCTCATGCAATTGCAATATAAACGCTGGAAGACAGACGGCGCCTCTGCGTCGCGCTACAATGCCACATTGACCGATATGTACGAATTTATTGAAGGGCGTTCGCAGATTGTTTTGAATCAAATGTATGCCTATTTCGGCGTAAGCGAAGCCTACGTGCTCTCCCTTCTCGGCGGACGTATTGCAATCAATTGTAATGATGATCGGGTCAACGTGACGGTTAACGGAAAAACCGTGAAAAACGGGGATGTTTTAAAATTAGAGAATTCGGAAGAATCTTTCGATGTGGTTGTGACCGTTCGGGACGGTTACCGTCTCGGCACTCTTTCCTTTACCGATGCGCTGGGAAAGACGGTAGACGGAACAGAGGGCAGATTGCAATTTGTCGCTTCCGCATCGGGGACGGTTACGGTGAGTGCCAATCGCATTTTTACCGGCGAGAAATTACCGATTAGCGCAGGAATTACCGCGGGCGGCTATTCTATGTACTGCTTGACCGAAGAGGGACGATTGTATTCATGGGGATATAACGGTGGTAATGTGCTCGGGTATGCGGGCGCGACAATATCCGGGACACCGACGCTTGTCATGGAGGATGTTGCCAAAATTGCCGTCAGTCACGCAAATGACTGTGAAAACGGGAATATGAAAAGCGCCCTTGCCGTTTTGACCGTGTACGGTGAAGTGTACACAATTGGCGAAAACGGCTCCGGGCAATTGGGCAGATCGGGGAACAGCGGCATATTGCTTCCGATTGATTTCGAAGGACGCGTGACCGATATTAGTATGGGACTGGATCATTTCTTGCTGATTGACGACGCGGGAACTCTCTGGGGAGTCGGAAATAACAGTTACGGACAGCTGGGAAAGAGTGGGATTGGTTCAACCGTGAGCAGCTTCCGTAAGATTGCCACAGGAATCATTTCCGCTGCCGCAGGTCGTCGCGATACCTTTTATGTGCTTGAAAACGGGGACTGTTATGTGATGGGAGACGGCAGATGGAAGAAGTATACGGGACAAGAAGAAAAAATCACAACACCCAAGAAATTGCTTTCCAATGTTGCCTATGTTGCGGCAGGTGAACATCAAGCCTTGTTTGTGACTGCGGACGGGAAGCTGTATTATTCGGGTTGGCGAAATCTTTCCACCTTTGCAAACGGCACCGGCACCGGCGGACCGACCTATCTGACAAATGGGGTAAAGAAAGCAACCATTCATTATGACAGTATGCTGATTTTGAAAACCGACGGCTCGGTGTATGGATACGGACTTAACAGCGGCAATGCCATCGGTGCACAGGCGACCGGGAAAAATATTAAACCCTTGGTTGCTTCGGGTGTGAAGGATATTGCAAGCGGCTATCTGTTTTCCGCATTTTTGATGCAGGACGGAACCGTGCGCACGCAGGGCGATTGTTCTTACGGGCAATCGGGAAACGGTAAAACGGATACCACGGTCGGTATGACCGGTATTGTAATACATTAATAAACAATCGAGCGGTTTCGTTACCGACTTACAACAGAAAGGAAAACCATCATGAAAAAGAGTATGCCTTTACTGCTTTTGTTGCTTGCGCTTTTGCTTGTGTTTTTCGCTTGTACGTCCGGCTTGCAATCGGAAGAAACGACAGCGGAATCGGAAGACACAACCGACAGCGGAAAGACAACCTCCGACGCTGATTTATCGGGTCAGGACGGAGAGACGACAATCGGAGATGATTCTGCCTCGACACTGCCCGAGGAGACCACCGACGGTGAAGAAAAAACAACAGAGAAGAGCGAAGAAACAACCGTAGAACCTGATGATACGAATGCATTTGCACGCATTGTTTTCAATCCTAAGATTAAAGCCAATCAATATCTCAGTGATCCGACGCAGTGCACGTACAGTATTGAGACCGACGCGGAAAGCGGCGAGGGTATCTTGAAGCTGGAAACCGTCTCTTCTACGACAAACGACCCCTTTGTCTATTTGAATTATACCAAGTATTGCAAGAAAGCAGAATGTGCCGCTATTAGTGTGGATGCGTATCCGTACGTGGTAATCAAACTGAAAGCCGAGAACTGTAAAGGTTCGCTCTTCCAGCTCTATTATTGTGCGGGTTCGGTTACCGGTGTGCAGGGTGACTGCGTTGTGACCGCAAACTTCAATAATACGGATACCGAATGGCAGTATGTACTTTTTGATTTATCCAATGCTGCCAAATGGAATGGAAAATTAAACGGTTTTCGATTGGACTTTTTGGGCAATCCCGCAGGCGGTGCGGGGGAAACCGTTTATATTTCCGAAATTCTGTTTTTGGAATCGGTGCTTGATTATTATAAGCTGATCGGTGTTGATACCGAAGCGCGCGCGGAAGAAACCTTGAGCGACGAGCAAAAAAAGCGTGTGGAGGATTTGCTCGGTGCTGATGATCCCGCCGCAAACGACGCGGCATCAAGCTATAAAAAAGAAACGGCAGCCTTCGAATCGGAGGAAATCGATCTGTTTTTTGCGGATATGGTGCAGAGAATTGCGCAAAACGACAATCAATCGACGGGGAATATAACCTATCGGTTACGGCTTGCCAAAAACGAAATTGAAGGGTGCCAAGCGATTATTGCCGCCTCTGCCGCACAAACAGGGCTGAAGGTTTATCTGACCGACTTTAAAAACGAAAGCGGAGATACATTAAAAACCGAACTGTTCTGGGGATACTACTTTGATGTGGAGGGGGAAAACATAATCGATCCGATTGTGCCTGTCGTATACAGAGAAACACTTGCCGACGGCGCACTTGCGTGGAATAACGGAGACAATCATGCAGGAGTCGTGATTCCCAATCTGCAAAAGTATGACGGCTTCGATATTGCCGCAGGACAAAATCAAACCTTTTTGATTAAAGCACATACAACCGCCAATTCACCGGCGGGAGAATACAGCGCAACCTTTACCGTAGTCGACGGGGAAGGGAGAGAAATCAAGAAGGCAACCGTTTATGCCTATGTATGGGATTTTACACTGCCCGAGGAAACCTCCTGCAAAACACTGATGGATCTTTCTTGGATGAATATCTATGCAACGCATAAGTGCTTTTTCGGAGATGACAGTCTGCTCTATAAAAATTATTACGATTATCTGCTGGAAAACAGGGTTTGCGCTTATACATTGCCTTACAGCACGGAAGGAACCTTCAGTGACAGTCGCATCAATGCCTACCTTGACAATCCGCGTGTGACAGCATTCCAGGCAGTAGGCTGGAAGGTGGATGTGACCGAAGAAAATGTAAAAAGTGCGTATCGGTATTTGTCACAGAAGCAGGAGTGGTTGGATAAAGCCTACTTTTATCCGATTGATGAACCGAATGTTGACATTGACCCGAACATTTTGAATAAGATTAACCAATACGGAAAACTTTTGCAAGACAATTTCCCGGGTTATAAGCTGATTGTTCCCATGCATCTCAATAAAGCCATCGGCACAGGGGACTACTTTACCACCGTATCCGAATATGTCAATGTTTGGTGTCCGCATACCTTCTTCTTTAACACGTTTGCCGAATATCTTGCAAACATTAAGTTGACCTATCGTTTGACGCCGCAATTGGAAAAACAGTACGGGACATTTGTGGAACGAATGCAGCAGGAACAAAACGGCGGCGACGAGGTTTGGTGGTATGTAACCCGCTTCCCGCAGGATCCGGAAATTACCTTGACCATGAATACCGCACCGATTAACTACCGAATTCTTTTCTGGCAACAGAAACTTTACAACGTAGACGGATTTTTGTATTACCTGGCAAACGATTGGGTAACACCGATCGATACGCCGGATCTGACAGGCTTGAATGCTAAGCATGAAGTTGATGCTTCTTATCCGCTCAACGTATATGGAAACGGCGTGCTTGTTTACTGCGGACAGTATTTCGGAGAATACGGTCCTGTCGGCAGTTACCGTTTGGAAGGTGTTCGCGATGGAATCGAAGACTATGAATATTTGACCATGCTTACAGCGTTATACGGAGAAGAGGACGCCGATCTGCTGATTCGGCAAATTACAACCTCGCTCTCCCGTTACACGGACGACGCGGATTATTTCTTGCGTGTGCGCAATGCAATCGGTAACCTGATTGCCGCAAAGAGCGCCGAATAACCTCTTTTTCACAAAATCAAAGCCCCGTTCGAGCTTCTCGAACGGGGCTTTGACCGATTTAAGGCTTATTTGCGGATTTCGGGTACGCTGGAGAACTTTTGGTTATTGTCCAGCCAGTTGATGAATGCTTCATCACTTTCCGACCAAGAGCGGAAGTTTGCGGGCGAAAAGGTTTGTTTTGTGAGATAGTCTTTAAAGACAATCGCGCCGTAGGTGTTGCCTTCCGATTCAACCGCATCAATGTTATCGATCCATTGTGCGCTGTTAAAGAAGACCGACACAAAGGCGAACGGTTTTTTCAGAGTGTAGGCGTCGGCTTGACAATAACTGAATTCCATGGTGATGTCAAACGCACTGCAGTTTGTAAAATTATATTCAGAGACCGTTGCCGAACCGTCGTAACCGAGGAAGGCGGCAAGATTGTGGTAGCCGGAAAGATAGGCGGTTGTGACGCTGCAGTCGGTAAATTCAACATCGGTAGAAGCGGTGGTCATACCGATAAAGCAAGCAACGCGAATGCTGATGTTGTGACCGGAATCATCGGACGGCATATAGCCGTTGATGGTCACCTCTTCCATGCTGACGTTATCAACATAGATGGTGGAGGAAGCGCCGTCACCTGCATAAACACCGCCTATCAAGACACCGCAATGTTGTGCGTATGCGGTCAGCTCAACCGTTTCAAACTTCAAATCCTTGAAGGTCATGTCACTGTAAGCGTTACCGACCAAACCGAAGCCGAATTTATAGGTTTTTCCGCTGTCTCTTTCGTTGGGCAGATCGGGGATGCGTTCATCCTCAGGGTCGATGATTTTAAGATTTTTAATGGTGTGACCTCTTCCGTCAAATGTAATATTGGTCAGGAAGTGACCGTCCATCGGAATCCATTCATAGCCGCTCATATCAACGTCATTTTCGAAGTAAACGGTAATATCTTCCCATGTTTGTACGGAATCGATTTCCTGATCGGTTGTTGCATCCGCATATGCGCGCATGGAAGCGATTACTGCTTTATTGAAATTGATAAAGTCTTCGGCGCTTTCAATGACAACATCACCTTCTTGCGGTTTTAAGGCGGGCAGTTCCGCATTTCCTTCGCCGGTTGTGCCGTCTTCGGTTGTTCCGCTTTCGTCGGGCTCCGCAGTGGTTGTTTCCGAAGAGTCGATAACCGTTGTGGGTTCTTCCGCATTGGTTGTGTCGCCCGGGGAAGCAGTGGTTTGTTCTTCCTCTTCCTGACCGTTGCAGGAAAACAATGCAAAGCATGCACCGAGCAACAATAAGATACACAGGGACATGGCTAAAAGTTTTTTCATGAGAAATTACCTCCGAATTATTTCAGAATTATCTGTACATACTCATTGTAGCATGCTTTTTATGATTTGTCAAGACGGTTTTAGCCAAAAACGGTAAATTGTCTATTGCAAACGGCGG